>JAEWSK010000266.1 GCA_023398345.1 Armatimonadota bacterium
ATGATTTGTCGATTGCTCGGCAACAGATAGCTCGCCCCATTCCCAAGACAGACCGAGTTCCTTTTCACCGCTCTCGTTTAGACTGGTGATTTTCGCTTCAATCTTTACCTGAGGAGACTTGACATCAAGTGCCTCGACAAGCGTTCTTGCCTTTGTTACATCGCCTTTCCTGCCAGTGATGACTAGCGTGCGGGAAAGATTGTTGACGGCAGCTGCGTCCATTATGGTCGATTCTGTCCCCTGGTCGCTTTGCGAGTTGGCAGACGTCTGGGTCGCGCTTGTCGCAGTGGCAGAGCTCGATGATTTTGACTCGTCTTCGTCAGTAATTCCGAGACCTTCGATGTAAGCGGCCGGAACGAGCTTGCGAATCGTCTTTGCAAGCAAATTGGGATCGACGTATTTAACTTTATATGTCGCAAGGTCGGTTTCGCCGGGAACGTCGAACTGCGCGGCGGTGTCGAGTGATCTCTTCACATCCTCGGCCTTGCCTACGATAATTAACGTGTGCGAAAATGCGTTTCTATCAATATCAAATGCGCGGTCAGTCTTTTCGCCACTTAGCAAGCTGACCGGTACGATCTTTTGGCCCTGTCCGGCCGTGACCGGCGAAGTTTCTGCAGACGGCGCAAGTGTTACGTTCACGCCCAAAACCAGCGACATTATCGTGTTTGCCAGTTCCTGCGTATTTACGTATTTGACTTCATATACGCCGATTTTCTTCTCAGTCGCTTGGCCTTTCATCGCATCCTCGACCTGTGCGATGAACGCCTTTGCGGCAGCGAATTTTTCTTCTGTTCCCACAAGCGCGATCATATTACTGGATGGTGAGTCGGTCGAAGTCGTGCTGGTGAGTGATTCGTCGGAGTTTTTAGCTCCATTGCCGGAACTGGAATTGCCCTCTTTGGAGTTTTGAGTTCCAGACGGAGCGTTATTTGCGTTTCCAGACTGATTGGTTGGAACTATCTCTGTCTTTTGAGACTTATTGCCGAGATCATCCGAAACTTGCGTTGTCTTTACATCTGTCTTTTTACCTTGCGTAACTGTCTGCTCGTGCTTTCTGGCCTTACCGCCGCTAATGCTGATCTTGCTTGCGCGGATTCTCGGGCACTGGGCCTTTAGCATTTCGAGCACGTCATCGGCATTTGCATATGCAAGGGTTATAATCTCAACATTTGTGTTTGAAAGCCCACCGACGTTGTCAGTTGAGCCGACAAGGTATGTGTGATTATCCTTTATATATGTATAGCCGGTGAGTCGAGTAATATAATCGAGGGCATCTTCAACGGTAACATTATCGAGTGTTACTGTGACATGTCCTTTTACATCACTGCCGACCACAATGTTTTCGCCGCTTTGGATTGCCAGCGCTTTGAGCACATCTTCAATGGCTGCACCCAAAAAGTTGAGTGATACTACTCTGCCCGCGCCATATGATGCAGGCTTTGATGAGGAAACTGAAGGCGCAATGCGAGCGACACGTCGTGCCGGCTCTGCGACAACGGCAGAATCCTTAGGGCCTGCTGCATTACAACCTGCGGCTTCGCCAAGTTCAATGGCCGGAAGCACCGGAATGCATTGCGATGAGTGCGATGCAACCGCCTCGGCCTTTGGAGCACGCGCGGTGGACTTTGAAATTGCCTTTACCGGGTGTGCGCCGAACTTCCATACAGAAATTTCAACTCGGCTCTTATCGCCGCTCCATTTGGTGGAGTAGTTGAGATGCGAGGTCGTATTTAGAACGATTCGCGTCAGTGGCGGGTTTTGCGAAAATCGAGAATATCGGACATTGCAAATCCTGCCGCTTTTAATGTTTACAAGATGACCGTTGGCCAATAAATTGCCTTTGAACTGGAACCCAAGATAGTTGCCATGGGCCGATGTAAGCACGGACATCTTCAGTGGGGCATTGCCGCTCACTGTAATTGCGACGTGGTCGGATTGGTTGACTACGTTTACGCTTGTAATATTTGTTGCGGCCATTGTCACGCCGGCTGCAAGGCATACCAGCACAAGGCTCAGGACGCACATTCGCCAGAGCCCGTTTAGGCGGGATTTTTCCGTCAAAAATGGGTTAGCGGCGAAGGTGTTAGCTTGCATTTTGAACTCCTCCTAATTTCAACTGGATCCGATGACTTCCACAGGCCAACACCACACCATCGGCAGTGACGGAAAGCACCTTATAGCGCCCATTGATGAACTGGCCCTGCTTTACGACATATCTTTCTGAATTATCAGTTCGGATGATCGCGACATTTTCGGCGCCGCGAATTACTCCGGTAAGCACAAAATAAGGAGTTTGCCTCTGCTCGGATGGCTGAACTTCTATACTCGAAGCAAACGTGCTCATTGGAGGAATCATCGGCGAAACCTTTGACATGGCAGCTTTGTTGGCTGCCACGCTAGGTTTTTGCTCTTCAAAATCGTCTTTTGCTGAGTTAGCCACAGCCTGCACGGTAAATGGATCCCGGCGCGCAACAGGCGTATTGAGATCAGGAAACGCAGATGTCGATTGAATCGGCCGTGCAGCCAAATGCACAACTGCTGTCCCGCCTGAGTTATCGGGCTGGCTTTGCTTGAGAGTGACAGGCGGCGCTTTGAGCACCGTAAAGGACACATATCCAATGCAGACAAGCACTAATATACCGAGCACTATCAACTGAGGGATTTGCTTTTTATCCAGCTTCATTTTTTGTCCCTCCATCTACGCTCGCAGTGTTGGCTGCAGGCTTTGCGGTCTTTTTTGTGGGCGACGTCTCTTTAAAGACAAATGCAGTTGCATTTATGCGAATATCAAGTTTCGGCGCACCTATAATCTTGTCGCTGCTATTTGGAGCCATCTGGATGTTGTTTACTGCTATGATCTTCGGGAAGCTTGTCAGCCTGTATAGAAAATCCAGCGCGTCCATATAATTGCCTTCCAACTCCAGATCGATTTCTTGCTCGTCGTATGGCTTTGGGGCCTCCGGTTTGGCTGCTACTGCTGCTGTCGCATCTGAGGCAGCGCCGCCTTCCTTTGCCGCCGATTCTGCTGCAATTTTCTTGGCAAGCCCTGCGTTTGGATCGGGAGCTTTGGGCCGGACACCGACGACTTTAAGGTGGACGGTCTTGCCCAGTGACTCGATCTGCTTAAGCAGGGTTGGAACATAAGCTTGAGTTGATACTGATGATTCCAAGCAGCGAATCTGCGCCTTTGTGTCGCTGTATTTGTTTTCAGCATCACGCTGGGTCTGTGCGATTA
>JAEWSK010000226.1 GCA_023398345.1 Armatimonadota bacterium
GCGTAGCACTTGGTTTTGCAGCGCTGGGGCTGGTGGTTTTGTGCGTATGGATTGGCTGGCGCTACACGATGCCTGTTTCGCCGGATAGAGTAGCGTGGGTGTGGGTTCAGCAGTTGGCTAACAGCAAACCCGAAAAGGCTATGAAATACTCGATGCGCTTTGCGCCCGGCTGGGATGGCGAGCGCGAAGCTTACCGCTGGGCAAAGATATTTCATAAACGCGTTTATGGTCAGCAGGCTGGCTATGTTGTGCATTTGCCGGACTTTGAGACCGAAGATAGGGCGAGCGCAAAGATTATTTTTAATTTCCCTAGCGGCAAATCGGCCCAGTCTGATATTGTGACAATGTGCAGAACAAAGCCGCGCGGTGAATGGAAAGTGTGCGGAATTCGTTCCAAAGGCGTTATGCCAAAACTTCCATAACACACGAATCCCCATTGGCGCATGTCGAATGCACGGAATTTGTCCTGAGGGTTTTTACCCTCAGACTCCCAATAAGGGGCGCTGCCCCTTAACCCCGCTGGGGACGCAGTCCCCAGACCCCGTATGCGTAAATGTAATCCCCCAGACGGGGGATTACATTTACGAGTTTGAAGGTCAAGGAAACTCAGTTTCCTTGCAGAGTCACCAGACAGAGTCTCTGGTGGGGATTGGGGCAAAGCCCCAGAATAGTTTCCGTACATTTAGCTGTCGTTGCGCCGGGTGGTGGATGTGTGATATAGTGGGCATGCAAAAATTTATAGCGATCAAAGGGGAGTAGCATACCGCCTTGAGGCGGGGCGAGGGAATCAACAGCCGTCTTGTGTAGGCGCACAAGGCTGGTTCCACCGGCGATTATTCGTATTGCAAGACCTTTGTCCGAACCGCTTGCCGGAGGGACAGAGGTTTTTTTACGTTTGGGCATTGCTTAGAAAAGTAAAGCTTTTTTAAAGGAGATACACGCACTCAATGGTTATCGTCGAGTTCATAATTTTGCTTGGCGTAATTGTATTTGCCGCTTACTTGCTCAGTAGGGGCGCGGAAGTGCTTGCGGCAAAGTGGGGATGCAATATCGTTGGAAGCATAATATTGGCGCTTTTGACAACTCTGCCTGAGTATGCGTTTGTCTATTGGGCATCGGTCAAAGGCCAGTATCAAATGGCAATTGGATCGGCAATCGGCTCTTGTACGCTTCTTGTTACGCTTGGCTACGGGGTTGTTATAGTGCTTGCGACTTCGCGGCTCAGCAAACATCCGGTGAAATCGATTAAGTTGAGCAAGGCTACTCGCATTGACGCTCTTTATTTGGCGTTGACGGCAGTTTTGGCATTTGTGTTCATCGCTCTGGACAATAAGCTTACGTTTTGGGAAGGCATTATACTCACCGTTGTGCTTGGGGGTTATGTCTACCAGGTTTTTAGAAGCGGAGCGGAGCACTCGGAGTGCGTGCAGCATTCTGTGACCAAAAAGGAGCTGGCTCGATCCATTGTCGAGTTGATATTTGGCGGAGCGCTTGTTTTCTTCTGCTCGGAGCCGTTTGTGGACTCAATGATCGGGTTGGCGAAGATGGCAAACGTCAGCCCGGTGGTCATTGCAGTAATACTGGGCCCACTGGCCTCGGAGATGCCCGAGAAGCTCACGGCCTATATGGTAGTTTTAAAAGACGGCAGGAACGCGGAGCTGTCAGTGTGCAATTTCCTTGGCTCCAAGGTAAATCACAACAGCCTTTTGCTTGCAGTTATGCCGTTTGTCGCACATGTAAAGGGGCATGACGCCGTTACGAATTTGATGAGTCCGATGTTTGTGTTGATGACGGTGCTGACGGTGATTGTGTCGGCAATGTTGGTCAAAGGAAAACTGCAAAAGTGGCAGGGCTTCGGTTTGATTGGGGCATACGTGTGCGCGATGGCTCTGGCGGTGGTCACTCAGCCGGCTATAGGCCACTGACGAAATGGGTTTGATGGAACAGTCGGGCTTGTAATTTCGTCAAATATTATATGCCGGTTCCGCCTGCCGGGGGAGTGAGTAAAAAAATGGCTAATGGAACGCTGCAGTATTTGCTGCGCGAGCCCAAGAGCCGACCAACTGACCGCGAGGCATTCGCTCAGGCGATAAGCCGCCTCTCTGTTCTCAGGAGCAAGAGAATGCAGAGAGAGCAAAAAACTGTGAAGTCTGTTCAACAGGTCGGCTAGTCCGTAAGTAATGTCTGGGGCCTTGCCCCAACATCCCACCAGAGACTCTTTCTCTGGACATTCAGACTTGTAAATTTAATCCCCCATTGGGGGATTAAATTTACAGCATATGTGATTTAAGAACAGTGCCTCTTATTTAAAGCTTTAGAAAAAAGCTCATAGCAGTTTTTGTGTGAGCGTGAAAACGCCTCTTCTTTATGTTACATGGTTGACACTTACTTCCTGCCAGTCCTATCATGCCGCTGTGTGAGAAAGCCGTTTTTATGTACGGCTCATAAACGGAATTTGTGAGGTGCATTGTTGAAAGCAGCGGTAATGAAATCTTTTAAAGCTCCCCTGGAGCTTGTTGACTATCCGAAGCCGGAAGTGGGACCCGGTGAAGTGCTTGTGCGAATGACTGCGGCCGGTATATGCGGCTCTGACGTGCACACGTGGCGCGGCGAAGACCCTCGCAATAAGCTTCCAATGATTCTTGGCCATGAAGGAGTCGGCGTAATCGAGGAGATCGGCGGAACAAAGTGCGATCTTAACGGCAAAGAGCTTAAGGTCGGCGATCCAGTGATATGGGATCGCGCGGTTGTCTGTGGACAGTGTTGGTTCTGCGCGGTTAAGCAGCAGCCGAATTTGTGCCGAAGCAGATGGGTCTATGGCATTCACAAGGGTTGTGCGGATGCGCCGCATCTTAACGGATGTTACGCTGACCACATTTTGCTGGTTGCAAACACAAAGATTATCAGCCTGGCCGATTGGGATAATTTAGATCCTGCTATTTTAGTCTCGGCGGGATGCTCCGGTGCGACTTCAGCCAACGCAATCGAGCTTTCCGGCATAAAGATGGGCGACAATGTCGTCATTCAAGGTGCAGGGCCGCTGGGGCTGTATCTGATCGGCTACGCGCGAACTCGCGGCGCCGCAAACATCATAGTGATCGAAGGTGTAAAGGTTCGCATGGAGCTTGCAAAGAGGCTCGGCGCGGACGTAGTCCTCGACATCAGCGAGACCACGCCCGAGCAGCGCAAGGCAGCCGTTATGGACTTGACCAACGGACTTGGCGCGGATTTGGGGTTCGAGGCTGTCGGCAGACCTGAGCCGATAATTGAAGGAATTGATCTATTGCGAAGAGGCGGCGCGTATATGAGTGTTGGAACGGCTGTTCCTATGGGCACAATCCCGATAGATATTTATCATCACATAGTGCTAAAGCAGCTTCGGCTGCAGGGCGCATGGTGCAATGATACGCGCCATATTGTTCAAGCGCTGCAGCTTGTAAAGCGCAATCAAGATGTGTTTTCCGATATGATAACCCACCGCTTCCCGCTTGATCAGGCCAATGAAGCTCTGCAAACGATGGTTGAGCGCAAGGCGATAAAGACCGCAATAGTTTTTTAAAGTATAAAAAAATGCAATTATGCTTCGGCGCTAAGTTTTTGCGCCGAAGCATAAATTATTTGTATGATAAGTTACTTTGTTGCGTCGAGGACTTGGATCTCGAAGTGCAGAGTAGAATTGGGTGGGATCGTCCCCATGTCTTGGTCGCCATAACCGAGCGCCGGCGGAATTGTCAACTCGCGGATACCACCGACCTTCATCCCCTTGACCCCCATCTCCCAGCCTTTTATTACATCGCCGTTATCGACTGTGAATGAAAACGGCTCGCGGCCTGGTTTGCGCGAGGTGTCGAAGACTTTGCCGTTGTCCAACCAACCCTTGTAGTGCACGGTCACGTAAGAGTTGCTTTTTACTTCAGTTCCTGTGCCGACCTTCTTGTCTTTATACTTGAGTCCTGATTCCAATGTCGCCCATCCGTCTTTGTCGACGGATTTTGCCTTTGGTGTCGGGGCTGCGGGCGGTGGCGCTGGGACTTTTGCCTCTGCGGGAGCGCTTTCGCCGGGGTTCGTGACTTTGACTGGCATGGTCTGTTCGGCGTCTTTGTTGCATCCTGCGAGCAATAGCGCCAAAATTGCGAGAGATATGAGTTTTTTCATTCGTATCAACACCTCCAATGTGGCATGTTAACGCTGTGGTGCAGTCGACGTCAAATCAATTGTTCACATGCGTGAATCTATAAGCACCTGTGTTCACAGTCGATTGAACGTGATATACTCTCAGCAGATATATGTATATGGAGGAAGGCATTGGGGAAGACTATAATTTGTCTTGCATTATTGGCAGCGTTGGCATGTGCGCCTGCGGCGGCGGGGAGTAAATTTGCAGATGGACTCGGCGATGCGACGGGGCCGCTTGTTGGGTTGGGAATTGCTGCCACGTTCTTCGGATCCGGCGACAATGCGAAAAATGATGCTGTGAAGGTTGGAGATGCGGCCGTGGTTTCTGTAGGACTGGCAGAGCTTTTGAAGCCGAATCTTAAGGTAGAAAACAATGGCTATAATCACAGTTTTCCCAGCGGCCACACTGCAATAGCCTTTGGAACCGCAACGGCGCTTGCCGAACTTCATCCGAAGCAGAAATGGCTGTATTATGCCGGAGCTGCGCTGTTGGGTTGGAGTCGCGTGGAATCGGATGCCCACACATGGAAAGATGTGCTCGGAGGGGCCGCACTGGGAATCGGCGCCGGGCGATTGTCTATGACAAGTGACGGCGGCCTTATGTTCGCGCGCATTGTGAGGTTTTAAGTTATGGTTAGAGTTGGAATTGTCGGGGCGTCGGGCTATGCGGGCGCGGAATTGGTGAGATATTTGCTTGGCCACCCCGGTGCGCGCATAGCTTATCTTGCTTCGAAAACTTATGCAGGTAAGCCGCTTTCTGACGCGTATCCGAGCTTTATTGGCCAAGATTTGCCCCTGTGCGAGTCCTACGACGCTGAAATTGCAGCGGATCAGTCGGATATTATATTTATGGCACAGGGCAACGGCGTTGGAATGAAAATAGCTCCTGAACTTTTGGAGTTTGGCAAAAAGCTTATAGACATCCCCGCCGATTTTCGACTTAAGGACATGGCTGAGTATAAGCAATACTACGGCGCCGATCATGCCGCGCCGGAATTGGCTGCAGAGGCGACATACGGCATGTCAGAATTGCACGGCCCGGATATTGCGGATGCAAGGCTTGTCGCAAATCCCGGCTGCTATGCGACAAGTGCAATTCTCGCGCTTGCGCCGCTGACGAGCAAGGCTTTAGCGAAACCGAATTCGATTGTAATCGACTCCAAGTCGGGCGTTTCGGGTGCGGGTCGGTCGAAGTTGAGCGTAGGTGGGCTTTTTTGTGAGGTAAACGAGGGCACTAAGGCGTATGCTGTCGGCAGCCATCGACACACCCCTGAAATCGAACAAGAGCTGTCGGTTTTGGCGGGCAATAAAGTCACCGTCAGCTTTACTCCGCATTTAGTTCCAATGAATCGCGGCATTTTAACGACAGCCTATGCGAACGTCGCGGGAGCAATTGAGTCTACGGGCGATCTGCTTGCGGCGTATCGGGAGTTCTATTCGGAAAAGCCGTTTGTGATCGTGCTCGACGAGGGCGCGCAGCCATGCACTAAGAATGTCTTTGGCACTAACTTCTGCCACATAGGCGCTGTGCTTGACCAAAGGACGGGTAGAGCTGTTGTGACGTGTGCTATTGACAATATGGGCAAGGGCGCAGCGGGTCAGGCTGTTCAGAACATGAATTTGATGTGCGGCTTTGACGAGACAACCGGGCTTATGTCTTCAGCAGTGTACCCCTAGAGCTTATTTTTCTCTGAGGGTTTTTCCCTCAGACTCCCATAAGGGGCAGCGCCCCTTAACCCCGCTGGGGACTCAGTCCCCAGACCCCGTATGCGTAAATGGAATCCCCCAGATGGGGAATTCCATTTACGAGCCTGAAGGTAAAGATAACCAAGTTTCCCTGGCAGAG
>JAEWSK010000043.1 GCA_023398345.1 Armatimonadota bacterium
CTATGGTTTCGAGCAAACGCCAGCAAGGCATCAGCAACCTTTGCAGTGCATGCGCATTTGTCGCCGCCTTTAGGCGCAGCCAATGGATGAAAATCACAAATCGACACACCCACATCGAGGACATCGGTATTGAGAACGGTCTTTGGAGTTGTGGATATTCCATAGACCTCCGGCAGAGTCAGCACGGCATCCAATGCAAAAATAGGCTCGTAGGGAAGAGAGTACTTACTCGCCATTTTGTAGGAACTATGGTCTCTCACGGTTAAAAAATCAAGCATTCCGAGAAACTCACCGCATTCGTCAATCTTCTTTTGGGTTTCAAACGGCCCCAGCGAAACACCAATAGCACCGAAAACAAGAGGCTTCGTCTTTTTTGCAAGCCGGGCCAGTCCTTTGAAGTAGTCAAAGTCATTCATCTCATGTAAAAATGCTCCACCTGCTATCAGAACTATCTCAGAGCGTCTTATGCAAAGTTGCCAGCGCCAGTGTGTCCGATGTCTTCCCCTTGAGAGCCATTGCAGAGGCGTTGTGACATCCAGCGTTTTGGGCAGAACAGGTAGATGACATGCTTCGGCGGGAATCATGAAATGTTTAACGCCCTGTCGCTTATAGAACCCCCAGCTTATTGCGCATGCCAGCGCATCGTCGCCGGTGTTTCGCTGACCCTGAAACCCAAGGAGAGCTGCCTTTGCTTTGTCCATTCGAACACCTGCCATACCACTCATCACTAACTAGCCACCCCCTTTTTTGCCCACGGAGCGACCTGCGCGAGAAAACGCCGATCGTCGGCGTTCAAGGCAATAAGATATGTAAGTAGACCAAACACTGCCATAAGCAACATGCCTGCAATTATAATTCTCGGCAAGTTTGAAAGATCTACCAACTGAGCAAGCCACCAAGACGAACCAGCTATTACTGCAAATGCAAACGTAGAAGGAATTATTGCTTTGTAGAATGGCAAGCTCGAACTCTTTATTACATGTCCCGCGTAAATCGGAGTAAACACAACGTTTTTTAGAGCAAAACTGATAAGATTGGCCAACGCCACTCCTGCAACACCCATTTTTGTATATTTCAGAAATACAATAGCCAATGTTAGCTTTATCAGCCCGCCCACAATGGCTGCAATTCCTGGAACAGCGACTTTATTTGCAGCGGTGTTGATCCCAAAAAGTGGTTCCATTGCTGAATTCCAAACTTGAGGCGCAAGCAACAGCCATACAAGCAACCACAAACCTGCGTACTCGGGTTTTGAGCCCAGCCACCATCTTATAAACGGAACTGCAAACCCGCACATAATACCAAGTGGCAACGCCATTCCAAGCGACATGAATTTTACTGATTTTGCTGAAGTGCGGATAAGTCCGGCGAAATCGTTTTTGGCATAGCAAGAAATCGCAATCGGCATCGTCATTCCCGACATCAAGCCGCTCAACACCCTTAGCATCATAAAAAGACCCAAGATAGTGCCATAGCAACCAACACTGGCCGGCCCCAATATTTTATTGATAACCAGCGCATCTATACTAATATAAAGCATAGTGCCGACCTGATTAACAGTCATCCAGCCGCCCATGCCTATCATCTCACGAAATTTGTTCTTATCGAAATACCCGAGTTTTGGCCTAAGCTGAGGAGTTAACTTGACAAATGCAATCCAAGTTCCAACCAGCAACATGGCTGATCCAGTCACATATCCTAACCCAACATGCCACAAGGATGGGGCCATTACCGCAAAAACAACAATCCATGTGCCATATCGAAAAATCTGGTTGATCACTTCCAATGAATTGCGAATATCAAAACGCTGTTTTATATACTGAGCTACTTGCAACGGTGAGACGAATAGCGTCAAAACAAAAGCCAGATAGCACAGAAAAATCAGCATTTGTGTGTTCGCTTTTTGTCCAGGAGGGATGTTCACGATGTTTGGCGCAAAATATGAGAGTGCGACTGCAATCGGAAGTATGACCGCAGCCAAACCGGCTATTGCTGTAAACTGCGTGCTAAAGTAACTCCCGGCGACTTTATTGTCACCCCGTGCTGCATGCATCATCACAAACCTTGCCACCGTCCCAACGATAGCGACAGTAATCACTTGTGTGATGGAAATAAACGAATTGGCGAGGGTGACCATGCCGTAGTTGGCAATCCCCAGTCGATGGATGAGATAAGGCACCATCAAAAGCGATGTAACTACGTTGAAAACAAAGAAAATCAGGCTCGAAGCTGTGTTTGCGGCAAAGTGCTTCTTGCCCTCAGTAATGGTGATGCTGTCTTTATTTCCGGAAAGAACTTCTTGCCCGCCAAGTTGCTCGGTGCTTTCCATAAAAGTCGAACTACCTCATTGGAGCGCTCTCTTAGAATGCAATTATACAACAGCCATGACATAACCGCCATGCTTATTTTGCCGAGATGCCATCTAGTCTGAGACACTTTTGTAGTAATTAACCGTAGGTTTTTTTAGCCTAATCGATATCCTTAAACAGTGAGGCGAATCTTTCGGAGTATTGAGACTCGATTGAAGCAAAGGCCAGATCCAGCGCCAAGGCCCAAAGACCAACTACGGCCTCTTCGGGCGGAAGTTCCAGCATTTGAGAAAAGAAGTCTTTAATAATTTCTTCATAGGACGTGCAAGGCTCATCTATGACGATACGATTTGTAACTTTGTCGGCCAGAACTTCGCATTCGATGCGATCGAGAAATTCTCGAACGTTTGCAGGAGTGGCGTGTTTGAGATTGCTGCCAAATTCCTGCTTGACCATTTTTCTGAACTCAGCAAGTTTCACGAGGCAATCACACATCCCTTCTGGTACCACTTTATCCGCAACATCACGCACTGTCAACTAGAAATCAACTGTCAACAGGCGAGTAAACTACTATCGGCGTTTTGAACTCAATCGGCGGATCGGTCTTAAGTGTGATTTTTAGCAGCCATATAACAGAGATGGATGTGCCTTCGATGCTCGACGGAGCGGTTTTTGGTGCTCTGAGCGAAAATGCCACGTCAATAGATGGCGCAGTTGAATCTTCAAGTTTGATAACGGATGCGTCCACACGCTCACGTTGAATTTCTTTATCCACTGACAGCCTAACCCACTCACATACCTCAAACGCAGCGATAATATGCGGAATAGCCAAGCCCTGCGGGTTTGATATTGACAGGCGCCCTTGCACATTTTCGCCCATTGCAACCATTCGATCCGGCAATTCGATGCTGACACTGATGTCAGTCGAATGCACGGCCCCATCTGCCGAAGGATAGCTAACCGCCACCGGCCTACCACGATGCAATCGAGGGACAAATACAACCGGGACTATGCGCGAATCTTTAATAACCCTACCCGTCGCAAGCTGAAGCCTTGCCGTCACTCTATACTCTATTTTGCCCGATCTGCCTTCATAGCTAGGGGGCAGCGACGCGGGAAGTGGAATTAAAAACGGGTAAGAATGCTCCCCAGCAGAAATAGCCCGGCCCTCATACCTGCCCAAAGCCGAATTCCACAGTAGTGACAATCTATCCGAGGCCAACCTCGGCTGAAGCGCTCCGGAAAGCAGCAGTTCTCTGTCAAAAAACTCGCCGCCGTGCCTTATCGCATATGCAAGCGAACTGCCCACAGGCATCTCATCACCTGTCACAGATATTGTTAGCGAGCGCATATTCACGGGCTTGGCGAGGCGAAGCATAACCACCCCACTCATCCGCCTGCCCGTATAAAATACGTCTCTGCACATATGCAGTTCAAGCTTGGGCGTAGAATTGCGCAAATGGCCGCCACCGGATTTTGCAGTGTTTACTACAGACTTCATTAATTATTATGGTACAGCCCTTGCGTGGCAAATGCAAGTTGGCATTTATTATCACTTTCTGCGATAATATAGTATGCTTCAAAAGTGCAGTCAGGAAGACCTCGGAAAGTGGATATGGATCGCCAACCCCGACCCCATCCCCAATTCATATATACAGGCACGCAAAACATTTGCGCTCGATAGAACGCCGACTTCCGCACTTATCAAGATAAGCGCAGACAGCCGCTACAAGCTATTTATAAATGGCTGCTATGTCGGCAAAGGTCCCGTTCGCAGCGCAGAGGGGCAGTGCTATGTGGACAACTATGACATAACCGCCTTGCTTAAAAAAGGCAACAATGTCGTGGCAGCAATTGTCCATCATATCGGCGAAAACACCTACGCATACAGCGCAGGTAAGCCGGGGCTGATGTGCAAAGTAGAAATCGCGACGGACAAAGGACCGCAAGCATTCGGCACTGATGAAACATGGAGAGTCCGACGTGCAACCGAATGGACTACATCGGGCGCTCGAATGAGCCATAGGCTCGGGTTTCAGGAAGTCTACGACGCGGGCAATGCAAACGAGAATTGGAACAAGGTTCGATACAGCGAAAAAGGCTGGGAGTATGCGAGCGTCGTAGGAATTCCACCGGCGCAGCCCTGGGGAGAGGCAATACCCCGCCTGACACCGCCACTGCAAGAAGAGATTGTCTTTGCGCATGCAATTATTGGAGCGCATAACGGAGCAGTAATAAGCAAAGAGACGCCTGTCGCGAGCGTGCCTGCAATAATGGCTGATACGGAACTTGCAGTGCTGAAGTCCGGCGAGCTAAAAGATGCTGAGGCCCTTTGCTCCGCAGATGGCCAGAGCCACGTCCGCACTCCCAGGGGCGATAAGGGTGTCGTGATCGTTCTGGATTTTGGCCGAGAAGTGTTCGGGAATGTGGAAATCGGCCTGACCGGTTCCAGCGGGTGCATCGACATCGGTTACTCTGAATTGCTGCTCGAAGGCCGCGTCAAGCCAAATCGCCATGGCACGAATTACACTGACCGCATACAACTAAAACGAGGCCGTCTGGAATGGCAGAGCTTTGAGCCGAGGGCGTTTCGATATATGCAGATCGAGTTTCGCCGCTGCACGCGCCCATTGGCCATAGACTATGTAAGAGTCAACCAGACAACTTATCCTGTAAATCAAACCGGCAGATTTGAATGCAGCGATAGGCTGATAAATCAAATTTGGCAGGCGGGCGTATATACGGCCCAACTGTGCATGGAAGATACATTTATCGACTGCCCTTGGCGAGAGAGGGGGCAGTGGTGGGGTGACGCTAGAATCCTCTCTAGAACCGCATATTACGCATTCGATGACACCGCACTGCTTGCGCA
>JAEWSK010000046.1 GCA_023398345.1 Armatimonadota bacterium
ACCCACTTCACGCCGCCCAGCTCCACGAATCGGACGCACCTCGCCCGTCGCATACGGCGGGAAGTTGTAGAAGTGCATAAAGCGCTTCTCAGAATCCTCCTCGAGGTTGTCCACAATCTGGGAATCATCAAGCGAACCAAGAGTCAGAGTTGTAAGAACCTGAGTCTGTCCGCGCGAAAATAGCCCCGATCCATGAACTCTCGGCAAAAGCCCAACAGCACAGCCCAGCGGTCTAATTTGATCGATTTCGCGACCGTCAGCCCGCGCGCTCTCGTCGAGAATCATCTTGCGAACATGCTTTTTGAGCAGTTTTTCAAGAACCTCGTCAAGCTCGGATGCGCGCTCCGGGTATTGCTCTGCAAGCTGAAGAACCCACTTGTCCTTAAGATCAAAAATCGCCCGTTCGCTCGCACTCATGTCTGGGTTGCGAATCGCCTGTGCGATCTCATCATCCAGCTTCGCCGCAATCAGCTCGACAAACTCCGGATCAGGCGTAACCAATGCAACTTCTGTCTTTGGTTTGCCGATCTTGCCTACCAAATCAAGCTGAGCATCAATCATTTTTTCGATTTCCGCAAGCGCCAAGTCAATGGCCTGCATTAAAACATCTTCGCCGGCCTCGCTGGCCTCAAGCTCGATTTCTAGAACTTTGCCTTTCATCCCGGCGACGGTCAACTCCAAATCGGACGCAGCTATCTGCTCCAATGATGGGTTTACGACAAGCTCGCCGTCAACCCGGCAGATACGCACACACCCAATAGGACCATCCCAGGGAATGTCGGATATGGAAAGTGCCGTGGAAGCTGCAAACACTGCGAGCATATCGGCAGGCACTTCGGGCTGCATTGAAAGAGGCATGGCGATGACTTGTACATCATTGCGCATACCATTGGGGAAAAGCGGCCTTATCGGCCTATCAATAACGCGAGAGGTGAGGATTGCCTTTTCAGAAGGACGGCCGCCCCTCTTGACAAACCCGCCGGGGATCTTGCCTACGGCGTATTTTCGCTCCTCATAGTCACACGTAAGAGGGAAGAAACTCATTCCTTCCCTCGGTTTGGCGCTCATACATGCTGTGCCAAGTACAACTGTTTCGCCGCATGTAACAAGCACAGCGCCATTAGCCTGCCCGGCAACCCTGCCCTGCTCCAGGACAACAGTCTTGCCGCCAAGCTCGAATTCGGTTTTGTTAATTGTCATCTAGATACGCTTTCTCCTACCTTCTGAGGCCAAGGCGAGCAACGATCTCTCGATACCGATTGATTTCCTTGTTACTCAGATAGTTAAGCAAGCGTCTCCGTTGACCTACCATCATAAGGAGACCACGCCTAGAATGGTGGTCCTTCTTGTGTTCCTTTAGATGCTCCGTAAGCTGGTTGATACGGGCGCTCAGCAACGCTATCTGTACCTCTGGCGAACCGGTGTCGCCATCGTGCTGCTTATGCTCCTCGATTATCTCTATCTTCTTATCTTTTACGAGCGCCAAGTGATCGCACCTCCAAAAAGCCGCTCTTTTCTCATTAATCTACCTAAGTCTAGCACATTCACATCCGCCATGTCAAACGAGCTCGCGAGCTATTTTGCACACTCTAAATCACGCTTGATTTGTTCGATTAAGTGCTCAGGCGACTGGAATGTCATTTCATCTCTTAACTTGCGGCAAAATACTACGTCCAGCCGCTTGCCATATATATTACCCTCAAAGCCGGACAGGTGAACCTCAATGGTCATATTGCCCGAGCCAAATGTCGGCCTGTTTCCTATATTACACACACCGGTGTATGTTGTTTTCTCAATTGTAGATTCTACTGCGTAGACCCCCCGGCTGGGAACTAGCTGTCTCGGCTCGGTGCGAATATTTGCAGTTGGAAAGCCAAGTTGCCTGCCAATTTGCCTGCCGAATTCCACTACTCCGCGCAGTGCAAATCGCCGTCCAAGAAGTTTTGACGCAGCCTCCACATCTCCACGCTCGATAAGTGCGCGAACTCGCGTGGAACTGACCGGAGCGCCATTTATAATTACTGACGGAACAACCGTCGTCTTTATGCCAAGCGGAGCGCCTGCCTCTAACAGATAGCGGATGTCTCCCTCGCGATCCTTGCCGAATCGAAAATTCGATCCTACCACTACTTGGCGCGCCTGAAGTCGATCTTTTAATACGTCCAATATAAATTTTTCTTTTCCAAGTCCTGCCAGCACCGGGCTAAAATCCGCGACAACAATCGAATCCACTCCTGCCGCCTGCATCAACTCCACACGCTGATCGAGAGTATTGATATAAAGCGGCGCGCGGTTGGGCGCGAGCAATTCCGATGGGTGCTTTTCAAAGGTCAAGGCCAATGCCTCGACTCCCAACTCTGCGGCATCTGATTTCAGACGCTCAAAAATCGCCTTATGGCCCCAGTGGACGCCATCGAAAACCCCGATGGCCACTGCGCGACAATTGGACTGGCGCGAGACGTTTTCAAGACCTCGTATGACGCTCATCCCAAAAGCACCTTTCGCGGTCTTGCAACACCCGGTTCAACAACAGCGCCTATTGCCGCAAGCTCACCGTCTGAAGACAGCATTCGCACAGTCGTGCCCGAATAAAGTTTGTCTGGTGCGGCAACTTCCATGCCGTGACCGATGCGCCGCAGGCCATCATCATCAAGAACAATATGCGGCATATCGCTAAGCGCTTCGGCCATCGATATTACATAATTTGACGGCGATTCGGCGAGTGTCTCAACATATACAGACTCGTCTAGCGCAAAGCGTCCGACGCGAGTTCTAACGAGTCTCGACATCATGCCGCCACAGCCCAGCGCGTCGCCGATATCTGCACAAAGTGTGCGTATGTATGTTCCGCTCGTGCACTTGACCACAATGTCAGCCTCCGCACAACTGCCAGGCCGAAAGTCATTTATATCAATTGAGCGAACCGTCACAGATCTTGCTGCGCGCTCAACTGTCTTACCCTCGCGTGCAAGTTTGTATAATCTTTCGCCTTGATGTTTTACAGCGGAGACCATAGGGGGGATTTGCTGAATCTCTCCAATAAATTGTTGAAGAGAATCTCTTAGCGCGTCGAGAGTAACATGGGAAGCA
Organism: Armatimonadota bacterium; assembly: GCA_023398345.1. Lineage (GTDB taxonomy): Bacteria > Armatimonadota > UBA5829 > UBA5829 > UBA5829 > DTKD01. The sequence goes on from JAEWSK010000046.1 coordinate 3,091, forward strand.
TCGGATGTCGTAATTACATTTCCGGTAGAGTCTTGAGTATCGGTCGTAGTGCCCAGTGTAAGCACGGCGCGGTACTCCTTCTCGCCAACCGAAAGATACTCGACGATTCTTGTCGCTTTGCCAAGGCAGACTACAAGAACGCCGGTCGCCATAGGATCCAGCGTGCCGGCATGCCCCACCCGCTTTTGCGAAAATACTCGCCTGACTTGATCGACCACATCGTGAGAGGTCACGCCCGCGGTCTTGTGAATACTTACGACTCCATCCACCGTCGAACCTCAGCCAAAACTCGCGACTTTGCCTCATCGAGCGAAGCATTTACAGAACATCCCGCCGCCGCCGCATGACCACCACCATCAAAGACCCGCGCAACGCGATTCACATCAAATCCATCGCGTGACCGCAAGCTAACTCGAACACTGCCGGGACTCGCTTCGCGGAAAAGAATAGCCACAATCGGGCCTTTAACGGCCGCAACAAGATTTACAACGCCTTCGGTATCGGCATCAGTTGCCCCGATCGCCTTGTATACATCGTAATCTATACTGCCCCAGACAATACGTCCATTTTCTTCCGTCTGCAGCGAACCAAGCGCCATGCCCAAAAGCTTCATTGCTCGCAAAGGGCGACTTTCGAATATCTCACGCGCAATCACGGACGGCTGCGCTCCGCATGACGCAAGATGCGAAGCGATTTCCAGCGTTCTTGGCGAAGTGTTTTGGAATCGAAAACCGCCGGTGTCAAATGCCATTCCCGTATACAAAAGCGTCGCCGTATCGGCATCTATGGAAATGTCATTGGCCTCGAATATCTCAGCGACGAGTTCGCTTGTTGAACTCACATCGGAATTCACGATTCTAATCTGGCCAAAACCATCGGGAGAGGGGTGGTGATCAATGCGAACCTGCACAGGTGCATGCTCCATCGGCTTTCCGGCATCGCCGACACGTCTTGTCAACTCAGAATCGACTAGAACAGCAACGTCGAAGTCAATATCATCAATCGAGTGGACGATTGAGTCAGAGCCAGGAAGAAAAAGATAGTGGTCGGGCACTGCGTCAGAGCTCAGCACAGTGGCCATTTTGCCCATTGAGCGCAAAGCCCGCGCGAGTGCAAGTGACGCGCCCAGACAGTCTCCATCAGGTCTTTCGTGGCAGGCTAAAACAAACGAATGCCCAGCAGTAATCTGTTTCCAGGCGTTCTTAAGATCGCTTTTCTTCATCCTTTTTGATCTCTTCCAACAACTCGAGCATCCGAACGCCTTTGTCCACGGTTTCGTCCTTATAAAACTGTATGTCCGGCAGCACTTTCATTCTGACGCGCTTACCAAACTCCTGTCGGACAAAATGCTGCGCGTGCTTGAGCACGTCCATGCTCTGCTTGCGCTCTTCTTCGGAACCCAAAATGCTTACAAATATCTTTGCATGACGCAAATCCGAACTGATCTCAGCGTCAATTATTGTAAAAAATCCGAGCCGCGGATCCTTGATCTCGCGACGCAGAATGTCACTTATTTCTTCTTTTAGAAGCTGCACGAGCTTCTCTTGCCTAGTTGTCATAACTACACCATTTCAATGCTTGTGTCAACGACCTCGCACTCGGGATAAGACTCCACATGGGCCAGCACTTTATTCAACACTGTGCTCACGTGCGCAGCCTCGTTTGCGACGCACGCAAACGCCAGACCTGCCATCTTGTGCGAGTCCAGATGGTCGATCTCCGCTGCAGAGACATTAAACCTGTTTCGCGCCGTATCGATTATGCTCTTCACAACATGCCGCTTGTCTTTGAGCGATAAACTTGAATGCACATCGATGAGCACGTTAAGTATCCCAACAAATGTCATTAGCAACCGTCAATTCGCAACAGACGAATATCATATAGCGCGAGCGATCTTTTTAAGCGTGTAGCACTCTATAATGTCGCCTTCCTGAAAATCCTGGAAGCCGCTTGTGTGAATGCCGCACTCAAAGCCCTGCGCCATCTCGCGAGAATCGTCTTTTAGATGCTTGAGTGTGTCGAGCTTACCCTGGTGAATTACCTTGCCGTCTCTTATTATGCGCACTTCTTCGTTACGCACAACTCGGCCGGCAGTCACCATACATCCCGCAATGACGCCCACACTCGGAACCCTAAACGTCGCACGAACTTCGGCCTCACCGAGCTTTTCTTCTTCGATGGTCGGCTCAAGCAAACCAGACATCGCCGCGCGGACTTCTTTTGTAAGTTCGTATATTACGTTATAGGTTCTAACCTCAACGTGGTTTGCCTCGGCTATTTTAGCAACCTGCGGATCAACTTTCACATTAAAGCCGATCACTACCGCGTCAGATGCCGATGCAAGCAAAATGTCGGACTCGTTTATGTTGCCCACGCTTGAATGGATGATTTCCACTCTGACTTCAGAATGCTCAATGCCGGTCAGCGACTGCCGCACCACTTCCTCAGATCCTTGAACGTCGGCTTTCAAAACGACATTGAGTTTACGCACAACACCTTCTTGAATCTGTTTGTACAAATCTTCAAGAGTAATCTTGCTGGTCGCGGCGAGTTTTTCGTCTCGACTCTCCTGCGCGCGCTTTTCAGCAATCATCCTCGCCTCGCGCTCGTCCTTGCGCGACTCAAGGTGGTCGCCGGCTTGAGGTGTTGTGGAAAGTCCGAGTATCTCAACCGGTGTAGCGGGACCTGCCTTAGTCAGGCGCTCGCCTTTGTCGTCGAACATAGCCTTGACTTTACCGAACGCCTCGCCTGCAACAACCGGTGCGCCTATTTTTAATGTTCCGCGCTGAATGAGCACCGTCGCAACCGGGCCTTTGCCGCGGTCTACTTTAGCCTCGATTACGCTGCCCAAAACACGACTTGCAGACGCCTCGGCGTGCAAGTCAGCCATTTCAGCAACAAGTTGGATCATTTCAAGAAGCTCATCAATACCCTTGCGCTGCTTTGCGGACATTTGAACAGTGATTGTGTCGCCGCCCCATTCTTCAGGAACAAGGTTGTGTTCGGCGAGTTGCTGCATTGTCCGCTCGACGTTGGCATCGGGCTTGTCTACCTTGTTTATGGCAACAATAATCGGAACTTCGGCTGCACGAGCATGGTTGATAGCTTCGATTGTCTGCGGCATTACAGCATCATCGGCTGCAACAACTAAAACTGCAATGTCAGTGATGCTGGCGCCGCGTGCGCGCATAGCTGTAAACGCCTCGTGGCCCGGTGTGTCAAGAAACGTAATTTTTTTGCCGTTCCATACAACTTGATATGCGCCGATGTGCTGAGTGATACCGCCAAATTCCTGCTCGGTAACATTGGTGCGGCGGATCGCGTCGAGAAGCGTAGTTTTACCATGATCGACGTGGCCCATAACTGTAATGACAGGCGGTCTCGGAACCATCTTTGTCGCATGCTTGCTCTTTGGCTGAGCCTGCAGCTTTGCCGGCTTTGTCTCACGCGCTTTTTGAGTGGCGACAACTTTTACATTGTAACCCCACTTCTCGGTAACTTTTGCAGCAACATCTGCCCCGATCTGCTGATTGACGCTGGCAAGAATTCCCATTTCAACAAGCCGCTTTTGAATATCGGCAGGCGCCATGCCCATAGCATCTGCGAGTTCGCGGACAGTAAGCGACTGCGGAATTTCAATTGTCTTCGCTTGATCGACCAGGCTTTTGTCCTGAGCCAGCATTTCTCGAACTGTCTCAGCGGTAGAGGCATCGAGATCGCTCGATCCACCAGTGACAGCTACGTCAAGGTCTTTCAAAACCGCCATTAGGTCACTGCTGGTGATCCCCAAATCTTTTGCAAGTTGAAATACTTTTACCATCGTTCACCTCTCCGTTGAGAACGCGAGCCTGACGTCAAAAAACAAGGTCAAACCCAATTGGTGCGAGCGCTGATAGGAAATCGCCATTTGAGGGGAATAAATGAGGGGAGTTAGACGCGGAACACTTTGCGAACTGCGTTTATCTAGCTTCCATAACTCATATCCCCGCTTGGCGTTACATTACTTCTCAGCATCGTCTTTCACCATGTAAGTCTCAAGATCAATGGCAACGCTCTCGGGTATGTCACACCGCAGAGCCCTGCCCAACTTTTTATGCTTAATCGCTAATTTCAGACAATCCTTTTTGCCGCACAAATACGCGCCGCGGCCTTCCGCCTTACCCGACGGATCTACATGCACATCGCCATTCGCCGTGCGAACTACCCTTATCAACAAGGCCTTGTCAGACAAAACCCTGCACCCGACGCAACAACGAATCGGAGTCTTGCGCCGATCCTGCATCAAATCACTCTTCCGAAGTCGACTCTTCAATAGTATCTGCATCAGGCAATTCGCCAGGTTCGGCTATTACTGATGCAACTGTCGAAGCATCTCCTTCGGCCTCGGATATCTGGGCTTCGCTGCGAATATCAATCCGCCACCCTGTCAATCTGGCGGCCAATCGCACATTCTGCCCGGACTTGCCTATTGCAAGAGACAGTTGGC
>JAEWSK010000239.1 GCA_023398345.1 Armatimonadota bacterium
AATTAAATTTGCTCCCAGCGTCCAAGCCGTATCTGATGTCGAATTAATAGACGTATCAGGCCCTAAAACCCATGCTTCTTGCCACTTGAGCACCGGAGATGGAGAACCGCCGCCTTGGTAGTAGTTAATGCCTGTAAGGTTGGCGTTATCATATACGCCAAGAATCTTGTCGACTTCACCCGGCAGCGGCAGCGTCACCAACTTGGCCTCGCCAAGCAAATCGAGAGCAACTGTGCCCTGTCGGATAACAGGCGTCTCCAGTCCGCCCGGCGAGCCGTCGGGGTTGGTATGAGCAGCAGGATCATAATAATTATTTGATCCGCGGGTTTGGTCAGGATCATCGAGCCAATAGACACCCTCGACGGATGCGATCACATCCGGGTTTTCAGGTTGTATATATTGTGCGCTCGGACTGCCCTCATATGCACCAACGCCGCCCATTTGAAGCCATGCACGATCTCCTGGCGCCACGTATGCACTGTCGTTGACGTCCTGCAAATAGCCATTTTTCTGGCCAGTAAGCTTGACTGGAGTGCCGGCAGTAGGCGCGTTTATATACACTTCAGCATCTGGTATGACACCGGCATCAGCAGTATATCCCAGTGGCAGTGGCCCAAGAATCGGTGTTTGCGCCTCGACAAGAACCCACACTTTACCTGCAGGAACGGGCGAAGTAGTCAATGCAATCGACGTGGGTTGACCATCACTATACACATAGTCGGGTGGAACTGAACCGGCAGAGTCAAAGTAATTCGTGCCGGTAAGGTCTTCGTTTGTATATACACCCCAGACTCTGACGATATCACCGATATTTTCGGGATCAGGATTTATCTGACTTGCAGCTGCAGTCAGCGTGAGCTGTCGCGCAATCTTCGGTCTTATAACATAGTGCAGCGAGTCGGCATATGCCGTGTCCAGCACTGCTTCTTGCTTTACAAAGCAGCCAGCCGAATTAGATCGCTCAGTGTCGACAGAAGAACTCTTGTATGTTGCGTATTCGATACCATCATAGGCCACGAATGCGTAATAATACTGCCTAGCAGAGTCACCGCTGTCGGGGCCGCCCAAATGCGTCTGGTAGTTGTATGTAACGCTCTTGCTGTAGAGAGTCTCTGAGCCGGACTGGATCATTGTATGACCTTCGTCCCAGATTACCGTCTCAACATCAGATGCAGCAATCGGCAGCCTCGAATCAAGGTTCTGCTTTTCGCCAATGAACAACTTAATCATCTGCGGCGAGTCATTATCAATATCACGATAGTCAACACTAAACGTCCAAAGAGTTGCGGCGTTGGATGTGCCGTCGGCAGAATTCACATTGCCGTTGCAGAGTGTAGGCGGCGTATTGCCTGTCACTGTCGGGCCGGAAACCCAGTTACCGGATCCAGGCAAATAGCGCACAGTTTCACCCTTGCGCAAATCGTTTACATCATTCTGACGTCCCCAGTCATCTGTAAACGTAACATAAAAGCGCCTTACGCCCTTTTCCAGCGAAAGGTCTTTAATTGTCCCTGTATCAAGAACGTAATCGACACCAGCCTTGTATAACGCCGAGTTGTTAGCAATCGGGTCTATGTTATACTTCGAGCTTGGAACCATTGCAAATGTCCGCTGGTCTCCGCGGTCATTTATCTCAATTGTTATATTGGCAGAGTAAACTCGCTGCCCATCGGCATCTGAGTAGGTCGCTTTATAGACAAACGACGTGCCTTCTTTGCCGGAGCCCGGCGTGACGGATACATTGCTTATAACAGGTGGATTGTTGACATATGGCCCAGGAACATAGTCATTATCAATATAACCGCTGCTCCTATGCTCAGAGAACAGACTCGTTGTAGGCACCCAACCATCAGTCCATGATGTCGTTCCGGCATCATAGCCCAGCGGATTGGCCGGAACTTGCGTTGTGTAAGTATCGGGCCGTACGGGCCATCTGACAATATGCTCACCGTCATTGGCTGTAAAGTAATATGTGTGGGGGCCATAAGGCAAGTCGGAACTCCCACTTTGAAGCTTATACTCATACCAAACGCCATTACGGTAGTTGGGATTTGTCTCGCTGGAACTGCGCTGCATAGTATATGATCGATATGTATGCTTTGCTGAAGTGCCGGTCTTCTCGCTTGCATCGTTGAGCCAAAGCTTGATCGATATCGGAGCTTTGTTGTCAACTTGCTTATACATGATCTTAAAGACATTCGTTGTGCCGCTAACGGAACATGATGTCTCGGCCAACGCAGCCGCATGCCCTGTCCCTCGGCAACCGACATGCGCCGGGTTCACTGCAGTGCGATACGGAGACAGTGTACCAAAGAACCTGCCGAAACCAAAAGTTGAGTCATCATATGATGTATACATGTCATTGTAAGCCGGCATATGCAGTTCGCAGGTAATTCTCGGGTGCTGCTCACAAGAAAATGAGTAAGGCAATGATCCCTCAAACATACCCGGGGCGCGGCATGCCCTGTCCACAAAAAGTGTATCGTCATATGCAGAACTGCCGCTTGAACTGTATCTTCGGTACGGGGCCCTGTCTATTTCGGGATAACCCACAATAGCTCTTACATCGGAGGGATCCAAAGCAGTGCTTGAATATTCGCCATCAGTTGCACCCCACTCAGTAGGATCAGGCTGATGCGTCAGCACTAATGACTTGTCATAGAAAAACAGATAGTCATCAGAGCATGCAAAGAAGTAGTGATAAGTGCCCATCGACATTGCTGAGTAGAGATAGTTTTCCGAGGTCATTGCGCTGGCCGGATACGGAAATCCTCCGACCCCGGATACAACAAGCGAATGGACAGGCATTATACGGTAGATCCATACGTCTGAGCCCATTCCGTCCGTTTGACAGTCCGGCTGCATGAAATGCGGCTTATAGTCGCCAGTGCCATTGATATCAAGATACAAAACGACACCACTCGGTGAGCCGCCCCATGGGTCTGCCCCGGAAGGCAACCAAGGTTGGGGCTGCAGACCACCCGAGCCACTTATCTCCCAGCCACTACTGGCA
>JAEWSK010000246.1 GCA_023398345.1 Armatimonadota bacterium
ACCACGTCAAGCCATGCATCAATTCCGGCGTTGCGATTTATCTTACATACCTTTGCGTAACTATCAAGCACGGCGGCCGCGCCCATGATATTGGCTCTTGCGTCCAGCTTGAGTGTGTCTTCGGTAACGAGTGTAAGATACGCTGCATCGGCTAGCGATGTTCCGCCGAAGCTGTTTTGGCGCAGAGCCATTACGCCGTAGCCGTTTTCTATAGTTGGCGCGTCCCCGCGATTTTCAAACGCGCTGCCGAAGTGGGCCAATGTAAGCAATATCGGCAGAGGCACGTTATACTTCGTCGAAGCCTCTTCAAAAACTGGTCCCAACTGGTAGGACCACGGCTGCACATTTGCAGCAGCGACAGGCATCTCGCCTTCGAGGACGTCGCCGAGCGCGACGCCCGATGTTAGAGAGATTACCAGAGTTGCCAGCAGTAGACAACGCCTTAAATTCATCTTGCATACTCCCATATTTATACTACCATTACCTTCCATTCCTTCATATGCAATGTAACCCCATTTGCTTTGACTGTCAAGACTGTTTGCCTTAATTAGGCTTGCTAAGCTAACCTGTTTTTATTCAAGAATAGTGCGAAGAATATAACTTAATGCCGAAAAGTCTAGAAACAGCAAACCCAAGAATCTTGTAAGCAGACCGTATGTACGCCGCTAAACTCCTGGATACCGGTGGATCCTGTCCACAGCCCAATGTAGCGAAGATCGCAAAAAACACGCAGTCGCCGGGAGAAAATCGTTCCAGCCGCTCAAAGGTATAGTAGCAAGGCCATTTGCTGAGTTTAGATTTTACTGTGCTATGCTTAGTTATTGCCAGATACTATAATTATTTAAAAAAACATATAATGCCGACAACTATCTCTGTACACCGAATCTCGCATGCACATCTACATCATCAGTATGCCTTCTTTGGACAAATTAATCAACCAAATAGTAATTGCCTGTTTTGCAGTTGATTGCCATAATGGCTGGCGTTTTGGGCCTTGTCAGTCTAAAAATGCACAGCAATCTATAACAGCAAGGATAATCCACCCAGCTCAGGGAGAATGTGGGTGTTCACTACCACCTGATCAATTATCGAACCATAAGTTCCATCAGTCATGATGTCGATATCAGAAAGATTCCGGCCAGGGTCGAGTCGCCACAGAGCCTGGGCGTGAAGACGCTGTTTATCGAGCCGGGAAGCCCTTGGGAGAACGGCTATATCGAGAGTTTTAATGGCAAGATGCGTGATGAATTGTTGAATCGCGAGGTGTTCGATACGCTGCTGGAGGCGCAAGTGTTGGTGGAGGCGTGGCGGATGGAGTATAATCGAGTCAGACCACACAGCTCGCTCGGTTAAAGACCACCCGCACCAGAGTCTGTGTGCACAACTCTCTCAACACAACTGGCACTAACATAAGGGGCAGGACATGAGCGAAGATAAGGTCGAGCTAGTTGTTTCATTAGGTGGAAACGGTAGCTACCACTACGCGCTGGAAAAACTCTGGCAGGCGGTCGATGTACTGGCTGCCGGGTCAGAGAGTCTCAGGGAACGTCTGATGGACGCTGCTATTGCGCTGAACGTGTTGAAGGCCAATGATTTCCCACCCGAGATACGAGACGATTTTGTATCTCTAATGCAAGAACTCACCTGCAAACCGGCAAAAGGCAGTGAAGGCCCAATCGTCGCCACTATCAGAGGAATGCGGAATTACAGGTTGGCCGAATATGCCAAACTCATCACCGATTTGTGCTTTAAGCTCAGCGAGTTCAATTGGAGTGCGGAATGAGCGTCCCCGTTCCATCTTTTCAACTTGAGGCGCTTGATGCACTTGCCAGAATCATCGGTGACAACTACTCGATTGACCAGGCGAAACGCCTTTTTGAGCGCAGTGGCTATCGTGGGATGATTACCCCCGAGGTCAAAAGATACTCTGGAATACTGAGTATTCTTGAGCCTGCTGTGCAGCCCAGCGTTCTGCACCAGGAAAGACCTGTTACCGCGAAGTTAGTGGCGCAGGCATTCGAGTATATGAGCCGCGACAGCGTCCTGAATGTGGTTAGAGCTTTGTGTAGCCCTCAAGCATACATAGGCAAGCCTGAGCAGTTTCATCGCGTGATAGGGCGAGTCAATGAAGTGCTGAAGTTTTACGGCATCCGTGTGAACCAAGCCGGAGAACTTGTCCGCGCCAGACGGTCATCCGCAGTTCGTGTCACGAAATCAGACGACCAGAGAGCATTTGACGCACGCGCATTCCATCGCAAAGTTGTCGAACACGGGCGCAGTCGGTTTGCCGAAGGTAACTACTTCCACTCTGTGTTCGAGTGCTGCAAGGCGTTCGATGTTGCTGTCAGAGAGAACTCCGGCATAGAGAAGTCTGGCGATGCGTTGATGGGCGAAGCATTTCGCCTGAACGGTGTGGTTCGGCTTAATTTGGCCAGCAGCCAGAGTGAAAAAGATGAGCAGCAGGGCATTATGTTCATCTGCAAAGGTTTGATGGGTGCCATCAGGAATGCTCAAGCCCACGAGCCTGAACTGAAGTGGCAGATGACTCAACAGGACGCTTTGGATGTTCTCGGATTGCTGTCTTTCGTATTTCGCAAGCTGGAGAATGCTACCGTCGTCAAGGACGCATCTTCAGGCGGCGTCAAGGTGAAGTTGTGAGTGTAGTGCGAGAGGCTTCTAGTTCCCAGACGGGGGTCCGGGATGTAGTAAGGATAGCCGTTGTCGTGGCCGCCCAGCTGCCTCGGCGATCATATTATCGCCATTGTAGATGTACCGGGTAGTCGTTCCCGATCTGGTCTTCTCTATGCGCCTGCCTAACGGGTCATACTTGAAGTTGATGGTTATTCCACCCAGAGTTGCACTGGTCATCTGGTTACGCGAGTCATAGCCGTAAGTCCAACTCTGACCAGTTGGGGCAGCCGGATACAGGTCGCCTGAGATAGAAACAGCCCCCCCGAGCACAAAAACTCAGGGGGGCTCTGTCGGGGAGACAGGATTCGAACCTGCGACCCCCTGAACCCCATTCAGGTGCGCTACCAAACTGCGCTACTCCCCGACACCAGCAAGCAACAGTATACCCCGCGCTCAAGCACACTGTCAAGTAAAACCGAAAAGCGCAAAAAGGTCATGTCTATGGAAAATGGGCCTTATTCGGTCATATTAAATACACGCAATAACGAGGCAAAATGGATCATGCCAGAAATGGATTCGTAGCGCGCTCGCGGCCTACGGTAGTTGATGGGCCATGACCGGGATGCAAGACCGTAGAGTCTTCCAGCGTCATAAGTTTGCATAAGATTGACTCGATAATCTGCTCATAACTGCCTCCACCCAAATCAGTGCGGCCAATAGATCCGGCAAATATCGTATCACCGCAGAAAATGCCCGCATCGGTTGCATAAGAGACTCCGCCAGGTGTATGTCCGGGAGTGTGGATTACTTCTATTGATGATTCGCCTAGATGCAAAACATCTCCATCTTTGAGCAGCTTTGATGGAGAAAACTGAACAAAGCTGGACAAGTCATAGAGCATCTCGACCATCTTTAGTCCCTCTTTAATATGCTCGGCATCCGACTCATGAACTAAAACCGGGACGTTAAAATTATTCGCTATGTTTCCTGCAAAAAAGCAGTGGTCGCCATGGCCGTGCGTCAACAAAACGAACTTCACCCTACCCTGTATTTCAGGCGGAATCTCAATGGCAGCGCCGGGGTCAATTATTGCGGCATCCAACGTGGATTCATCTTGAATTATGTAGCAATTTGTCTCAATTGGCCCGACGGCGAGCCTTTTAAACCGAATCGGCATCTAGCAGCCCTTTCGCATTACAGCAAGATTCGCGGTGTCGTATGCATCCAAATCGCCCGCGAAGCGATAGTGAACCTTTGCACACTCGTGCTTACCGCATGCGGCGTATGCCTCCGCAAGCACGGCGTGATATGTACGCTCGTCCGGGTTAATCTCCACGGCCCGCTTAAATGAAGCTACGGCATCGTGAGCACATCCTGATTTCACGTAGAGCAGCCCAAGCCGGAATGAGTAATACGGGTCGCACGGGCTAAAAATCGTGGCCTGCTGCATCTCGACTATGGCGTCGTCGAGCCTGCCGACATGCAAAAATAAATCCGCAAGCCAAAAGTGATAAAACCCGTCGGTCGGAGCGATCTGAACAGCAACTTCAAGTTGAATTACTGCCTCATCTCGCTGACCCGCATGCCACAGCGCATCGCCGAGTTTATAGCGATAAAATGGGTTCATGGCGTTAAACTTCGCAGCTTTGCGATACTCTTCGATGGCTGCAAGCCATTTGCCGTAGCGGCGATAGATTTCAGCGAGGCTATAGTGCGGCTCGGCTCGTCGAGGACTGATCTTTAGCGCCTTTCGATACTCAGCCACCGCCTTAATCGACATCTCGGAATAAGCGTAGGCATCACCGAGACGGGTATGGTAGCCCGGATTATCTCGCTCCATCTCAACGGCCTTGCGATAGTGTGCGACGGCCTCGCGCACGCGGCCCTCCGCGCAGAGCATGTCGCCCAACTCTTGCAAGTCATAAGCCGTCAGTGACCGCGGACGTTCGGCCGGACTATGCGACCTCATCCTATCATCAAACTGACCGTCCGGCTCAAATGGAGCACTATTACCGTCCATTTCAACTACCCATTCGTATCAAGAATAAACGTTACGGGGCCATCGTTGGCAATCTCAAAAAGCATATCTGCTTGAAACTTGCCGGTCTTAACGGACGGCCCACACGCCCGAAGCATTTCAACAAACTCATTATACAACGATTCGGCCAATTCAGGAGGGGCTGCTTTATCAAATCCGGGTCTTCTGCCCTTTGAGCAATCTCCCAAAAGCGTAAACTGCGAGACTACAAGCGCCTCTGCACCCACATCTAAAATTGAAAGATTCATCTTGCCGGACTCATCTTCAAATATGCGCAGATTCGCGATCTTCTCGGCAAGATAGTTTACATCCTTAATAGTATCTTGTCTGGCGACGCCAAGAAGTATCGCGAGGCCATTACCTATGCGCGAGATTTCACTACCGTCGACCGTGACGCTTGCGCATGTGACCCTTTGTATGACTGCTCTCAACTAATTACCTATTCTTGCCTTTTTATCCGACACTCTTTCTACATGCAGCACGTCGGGCAGGCTTTCGACTTTCTTAAGCAGAACTTTTAGCAACTCGATATCCGGCACATCTACAGTGAGGTTTATATCAGCGGTCTTGTCCGACAGCGATTTTACATTGGCGGCAGTGATGCTGGTCTTTCCCTCAGAGAAAATGGCGGTCACATCGTTAAGCATACCTATTCGGTCAAAGACCTTAATATAGACATGCGTCGAATATCGCTCTCCGTCGGACTCCGTCCAATTTATCTTAAGCAAACGCTCAGGTTCATTTATTTGAAATGCGCGCAAATTTGGGCAGTCCAGACTGTGAAGTGCAACGCCTTTGCCGCGCGTAACGTAGCCAACGACTTCCTCGCCCGGCAGCGGCATGCAGCACTTTGCACGCGTGATTTTAAGTGTGTCTAGCCCGTCAAGGCTCACAGATAGAGAGCGTTCACCGCTGGGCTTAGACGTCCCAATTACGACGGCGTCCGCAGGCGGCGCCACGTCTCCTTTTAGCTTGCGGGCAATTCCAGTGGCAGGGACATGCCCATAGCCGATTGCCGCGAACAAGTCCTCTTCGGACAATAAGTTCATTGACTTGGCAA
>JAEWSK010000302.1 GCA_023398345.1 Armatimonadota bacterium
GTGTGAAGGCATATCGGCTAAAAGGCCGTAACTATTATTTAGGCAACGGTTTGCAGCGCACACAACGTCTGCTACTTTGAAACCGCCATTGCACTGGGAGTATATGAACTACAAAGCTATTCTATTCGACCTTGACGGAACACTTCTCGACAGCGTGCAAATGATTGTGGATGTAATGAGCGAGGCGCTGAAATCGATGGGTATTGACGTCGACGATGTCGCACTGAGGCATGCCATTGGACTGCCTCTTACTGTGCAGGCGCGGCACTTCGCACGTGGACGCGAGCAGGAATTTTCAGATACATATCGTGATATATATATTCGCGAGCTTTCCAAAGAAGCGCAGTTGTTTCCCGGCAGCATAGAGATGCTTTCGACTTTGCGTTCACAAGGCTATCTAACCGGCGTTGTCACGTCCAAGACCGCGCGCGGCGCAGCAAGGGCAATCGAGACCACCGGCATTGCGAGCATGTTCGACTGCGTCATTACTGCCGATGATGTTACCCACTACAAACCAGCCCCTGAGCCGCTAATGAAAGCAATGGATAAACTCGGTGTTACTGCCGAAGAGTCGCTTTACGTTGGCGACAGCGCGTTTGATGTGGACATGGCGCGCAGCGCTGGAGCTAGGGTTGTCGCAATTAGCTGGGGCGCGCGGACTCATGAAGAACTCGAACTCATCGGCCCGGACGCGGTTGTCGATAACTGGACGCAGTTTCTGGCGATGCTTAACACGTAACCTTTTGCAAACAGGCCATTACGGCATACTCCAGTTTAATGGACAGATGTCGGCGTCTGGCTTGTGCAGGGCGAGGCGCAACCGGCTATTGTAGTTCTGCCGGTATCGACCGTCAACCGAGTGAGAGTATTATCGGGTGGCAAAATATACCTATTGGCACGGATAGCTGACAATAGATAAAAGCTTGCACTGAATAACCTATCAATGCAAGCTTAGCATCTATATGTTGTTGGCCGAATTAGACTTATCCCATGAGATGGGTCAAGATCGCTCGTCTATTACCCGCTTGGCTTTGCCTTCACTTACGGGCAGGCTGCCCGGTTCCAAAACTTCAATTGCGGCTGTAAAGCCGATCTGTTCTTTTAACTGCCGCTGGAGATCACCGCGCAGCTTGCGCAGGGTTTCCATCGAGCCATCAAATCCGCTCTTTGCAATCTCGACTTTCACAGTCATTTGATCCAGCGCATTCGCCTTGGTCAGATGCAAAACATAGTTGCCACCCAACCACTTATGACGCATTATAACTTCTTCTATTTGGCTGGGAAACACGTTGACTCCGCGCACAATAAGCATGTCGTCCGAGCGCCCTACAAATCGGGAAAGTCTCACGTGCTTTCGCCCACACGAACACTGATCGGTCATTTTTCGAGTGAGATCGCGCGTGCGGTAGCGGATTATCGGCATTGCGGTGCGGCGCAGCGTCGTTAAAACAAGCTCGCCGACCTGCCCATCCGGCACCGGCTGGAGCGTCTCCGGGTTGATTATCTCTACTATATAGCTGTCCTCCCAGATGTGCATGCCGTTTTGGAGAGGACACTCAAATGCGACCCCTGGGCCGTTCATTTCACTCAGACCATAGCTGTTAAATGCCTTAAAACCGTAGAGTTCTTGGAGTTTCAATCTGAGTTCCTCGCTATATGGCTCCGCTCCAAGCGCAGCGATTCTTATGCCGAGACTTTTCGGATCGTCGCCTTCTTGTATCATTCGCTCAGCGACATGCATCGCATAGCTGGGCGTGGCATGAATCACAGTGACATGAAAATCGCGGATCAGCAATATCTGCCGAGCGGTATTACCTGCGCCTGCCGGAATAGTCCACATTCCCAGCCGCTCCGAGCCGAAATGCAGGCCCAAACCGCCTGTAAAAAGGCCGTAGCCGGACATATTCTGAAACACATCTTTCGAGCTAGCGCCTGCCATTGCCAAGGATCGCGCCATAAGCTCCGCCCAGTTATCCACATCCTGACGGGTGTGAAAAATTGCGGTGGGCTTGCCGGTGGTTCCACTGGAAGTGTGCATTCGAATGACTTGCTCCGGATCAACTGTCAGCATCGCATTCGGATAGCTGAGTCTCAAGTCCTCTTTTGTGGTAAACGGAAGTTTTGATATATCATCGCGCGAAGTGATGTCAGTGGATTTGACGCCGAGTTCTGCGAATTTCGCCGAGTAATACGGCGATTTTGCAGCTTGCGCAACAGTGCGGCACAAAGCCTCGGACTGATGATTCATAAGATCATCTCTGTCCATCCATTCAAATTTCGCGCCGATTCTTTCTGCTAAGTCGCTCATAACTGCCCCTCTTCTTTTTGCCATACAATTAAGTGTTCATTAGCAATCACAAATCCTCCTCCAAAGACAATCCGAAGTGCTCATGTCACATCGACAAAATCTGTTCCGAGGGCGTTACCCTCAGACTCCAATAAGGGGCGCTGCCCCTTAACCCCGCTGGGGACGCAGTCCCCAGACCCCGTATGCGTAAATGTAATCCCCCTATAGGGGGATTACATTTACGAGTCTGAATGTCCAGGAAACACAGTTTCCTGGCAGAGCCCAGAG
>JAEWSK010000308.1 GCA_023398345.1 Armatimonadota bacterium
GACACGCCATAGCTGCCGCTCGAGTTGGAAAGATAAAATACAATCCAGTTGCCGCTTTGGTAACGCACTTTTCCCGAACTCCAAGTGGGCACGTATATTCCATTTGCCGTGTCTGCGGGAAGATTGACGGCGATAGCATCGCCGCTGCTGAATCTGTTCAGTACGACTACTCCCTTTGCCTGCGATATATAGTCGGATAGCTTTGTGCAGGCCATTGACGCGGCAGCAAGTGCACTTCCGCGGCCGTCCTGGCGCTGCCACTCGTTTGCAACGGCAAAGTATATGCCGCACAGGCTGCTAAGAACGAGCGCCAGCACTGTGCTTGCGATCAACACTTCAACCAATGTAAAACCCCGCCTACCTGCGGACAATGAGAGTTTCATATTTCACCGTGCGCGTATTTGAGGCTTCGGGCCATCGTACGATAACAGTGGCCTTGCACAAATCTGAATTTGATGAATTTGGGTATCCGGCAACTGAAACGGCAATAGTGTTTCCCGAAGGAAGCGAGGCGTCGCTTGAGGGAAATGTCATCGTCGACATACTTTCAAGTGGCGCGGATCGTATTTGTTCGACGATGCTTTGAGCTAGATTGCGTGCAATCGATTGACAGACGGCGCGCTGCTGTGAGTCTCGGGCGACTGAGCTTGCAGTCATAATCGTCAGCAGTGCTATGGACAGAATAAGAACGGCGGCCAGCACCTCAACAAGGGTGAAGCCGCCGATCTTTGTTATATGTGTTCTTGTTAGACTCATTTGTCCAACTCTGCGCGCGCACAGTAGGTTAATGATTCTACCAAGTGCTGTAGGCCGTTGCGTCAAGGCCATTTCCGGTCGCGCTGCTGGTGACCTTTCCGGTAGTGTTGTCATAGTTAAACGCCGTGCCGGATATCGGATCGTTTATAACCGATTCGAGATACGGGCCATGCCAATCAGCCGCGGTTACGGTATTTCCGTCCGCAGTTTTCACTAGCGTCTTGTCAGTTTCGGCAAGATCAGCAAGCGTTTTGGGATACTTTCCAGTGTCTGCTTGGAACAAACTGACGGCATTGCGTATCAGTTTCATGTCGCTCTTAAGAGCGGACTCTTTGCTCCTCGCGCTGGAGTTCATGAATTTCGGCAGCACTATTGCCGCCAATACTGCAAGAACCACAATGACGACGAGCAGTTCGACCAGCGTAAAGCCCAGTTTATTGCGTTTACGTCCGGTCATCTGTAGATAAGAAAACATTTGAACGAACCCTCCAGTTAATAGTGATATGGGATCTACTTTACTCCCCCGACTAAAGAATAGATTGGAACTATGACCGATATTGCGATAAAGCCCACTATCACGCCAAGAAAAACTATCATTATCGGTTCGATAATGGACGTGAGAGATTTGACTTTCGCCTCGGTCTCCCTGTCATACAAGGTGCACACATATTCCAGCATGGCAGGCAGTTCGCCTGTTTTTTCCCCACTCACAACCATCTGGAGCACCAGGGGCGGGAATATTCCCGCCGACCTCAGGGACTGCGAAGTCGCATTTCCTTCGGCCACTTCTCTGCCTGCTTTCAGCAGGGCATCTTTTACTATCTCATTATTGGCAGCAGCTCCCGCTGTCTCTAGGGTCTTCAACATTGGAACACCACTTCCCAGCAAAGTAGACATACATGCCAAAACTCGACTGAGCACAATTTTATTTACGACATCACCTAAAACAGGAAATTTTAGAACCAGTGCGTCGAATTTGCGCTTGCCGGAAGGTGTGCTCAAATACCTGCGTATCGCATAGACTATTCCGGCAGTGCCGATAATAAACAAATACCAATAGGTCGTCACCGCGTAGCTGATTGAAATCAGCATCTGCGTAGTCCAAGGAACCTGCGCTCCCATTTGCTTGAATAACTTTGTAAAGCGCGGCAATATGAACGTCACCATAACCAGCACAGTGACTACCGATATGCACATTACAACAACTGGATAGGCCAGTGCGCCTTTGACCTTGCGGGCTATTTCCGCGCCGCTTTCCAAGTGATCGGCCAGCTTGGAAAGCGATTCAGAAAGACTGCCGCCCGCTTCAGCCATCTTTGCCATTTCGGCAGCCAGCGCCGGAAATACCGACGGATGCTGCGCAAAGCACTCGCTCAACGCAGATCCTTGACTGACGTCAACAGTCATTTTAGATAGGGCATTTGCTAAAAAAGGCGATTTTGCTTGTTCGGCAAGGCCGCTTAGTGACTCCACAAGCGGCACTCCTGCGCGGATCATGATGCTGAGCTGACGAATAGTGCTGGCAATATCGTCGGAAGTAGGCTTTTTGCCTCGCACGCCTATTTTTTTATCGGCCTGGGCCAGCGACATTTCACGCAGGCTGACGACATGCTCTCCGCGCAGACGAAGCATGGATCTAGCTTGCGCCTCGGACGTAGCTTCGATTGTGCTGTTTTTAGCCGACCCCGAAGGGCCCAGTGCTTTATATGCGTAGTTTGGCATATGCTTACTCGGTAGTGACTCTTATGACTTCTTCTATTGTTGTCTGACCCATCTTTACTTTATCAATTGCGTCTTTGCGAAGTGTGCGCATTTTCTTGCTAATGGCGATTTGGCGAATGGCGGCTGCGGAACTGCGCGATATAATGGCGGCGCGAATGTCATCGTCCATTCGCAGCAGTTCATAGATGCCTATTCGACCCTTATAGCCGGTTCTCGCGCACTGCTCGCAGCCTGCGCCTTTTTTTGCGCCTGCGAGTTCAGCGGCGCTTACATTGAGCTTTAGGTTCTTGAGTATCTTATCATCCGGCACATAGTCTTCGGCGCACCGCGAGCAGACCGTTCTTACCAGCCTTTGCGATAGCACGCCAACTATTGACGATGCCACCAAGAACGGCTCTACGTTCATGTCGATCAGACGCGCGGCAGCGCCCGCTGAATCGTTGGCATGGAGCGTGCTTAACACCAAGTGGCCCGTAAGGGCGGCCTCTACGGCGACCTCGGCGGTTTCAGAGTCTCGTATTTCGCCGACAAGTATGACGTCGGGGTCTTGTCGCACGATCGTTCGCAGGCCGGACGCAAACGTAAGACCCGCCTTGCGATTGACATTGCCTTGAATGACGCCGGGGAGTTGATACTCGACTGGATCTTCTATAGTAATAATATTGCGCTCTACTGTGTTTATCATATTGAGCGCTGCATAGAGCGAAGTCGTCTTGCCCGCGCCGGTAGGTCCGCAAGTAAGTATCATTCCATAGGGCGCTCCGGTCATTCGTGAAAAATCCTCGGCCACATCGGGCTGTAGGCCGAGTTTGTCGAGAGTAATTCTTGCGGCGCTTTTTTCGAGCACTCTTATAACTACGTTTTCGCCGTGTACAGCCGGAAACGTCGATATTCTAAAATCATATTCCTGCGGGCGCGCAATAAGCGTTATTCGCCCGTCCTGAGGAGTTCTGCGCTCGGCCACATCCATTCCGGCCATGACTTTTATGCGCGAAATCACTGGCGCTTGCAGGTCTTTGGGGACGGTCATTGTCTCGTGAAGTATGCCGTCTACGCGAAGCCTCACCCGAACTCTGCCTGCTTCGGGTTCAATATGGATGTCGCTAGCGCGCTCGGCTATGGCGCGAGCGATCATAGCATTTACGAGCCGCACGACCGGCGCGCCGCCCGCGAGGTCTTTTAGATCGGCGACGGCGGCTTCGCTTTCGTCCGGCTCATCTTCACGAATCTTTACCTCGGCGTCGGCGTCCTTAATCGCCTCGACTATAATGTCGCTGATGTCGCCTGCTGCGCCGAAGCAATTAAATATTGCCTCTAATATTTCCTCTTCGACTGCGATCATAGGCAGCGGTTCGAGGCCGGTGTGTTTTGCAATGTCGTCGATGGCCTGTACATCGAGTGGGTTGTTCATCGCGACTTTTAGCAAATCGCCGGACTTGCCCACGGGGATCACTTTGTATCGCAGCGCGGTCGTATGCGGAATAAGCCGCGCCATGTCAAAATCGAGTTCCTGGCCGCTGAGTTCGACAAACTGAATCCCGTGCTGAATTCCCACGCAGCGGACTCGGTCGCGCTCGCTAATCATCCCTTTGCGAACTAAGAATTCGCCTATGTCCTCGCCGACATCGGTGCGCATTGCCAATGCCGCGTCGAGTTCGCGGGAAGTCATAATTCCTTCTTCAACAAAAACCGAAGTAAGAGTGTTTTCAGCCATAAATCATTCCAATTTTTTGCCGGTCTACGCCCGGCCCTGTTTATAGATGAGTTGCGCTAAGACGCCGGTTTTATGATCTTGGGCGTCAAAAATATCACGATCTCAGTGCGATCCTTTGTAGTCGTGCTGTGCTTGAAGAACTGACCCAGTATCGGCAAGTCGCCTAACAGCGGGATTTTTTCGACGCTCTTAATGTCGTCGTCTTTTATAAGGCCGCCTATGGCGAGCGTGGCTCCGCTTTTTACGGCAACCGTCGTCCGCGCCTCGCGTGTGCTGATTTGAGGATAGTCACCTGCCTGGGTGCTGAGATACTTTGTCACCAAGCTCACCTGCGGATATAAAGTGAGGACTATCTCGTCATCTTCCGTAACCCTGGGCGCAATTTGAAGATATATGCCTACCCGTTCCTCGTCTTTATCATAAATGGGCGTGCCGGAATCGCTGTAGCTGACCAGTTTGGGAAATAATATTCGGTCGCCGATGAGAATATCCGCGCACCCACCGTCAATTACGGATATGTTGGGCTGGGCGAGCAAATGGGCGCTGCCGTTGCTTGCCAGAGCAGAAAGCGCGCCGGTAAACGACATTGGCGACTTGGTGAGGTTGCCGAACTGAATCCCCGATGATGCGGCCTCGTTTAAAGTGATGTCGGTCCATGACCAGCTGAGGCCGAGTTCTTTGCTGGCGTTCGAGCTGATCTCGGTGACTGCGACATCTATGGCTATCGACGACCTCGGCACGTCAATCTGCTCCAATAGCGATTTGGCCTGCGCGACCTCTTTTGAATCGCCGTAAATTATAATAGTCGTCGCGTTGGACTCACTTGAAGAGTTGCTGCTCGATGAACTCGATGAGGATGTGGCCGCACCGGTGGCGACGCTGGCGTTTGTCATCGGGTCTTGAAGCTTTGGCGATATGCCGGATGGGCCGGTCGCGATTTTGCAGTTCGGAAACATCGAACTGAGCGTGTCAGTCAATTCATTTGCCTTAACGTGGCGGCAACGCCAAACGAACATTTCCGGCAGTGGAGCAGGTGGTGGCTGGACGTTGGCTTCGGCCTTCGCGCTCTTTTCGGAGATGATATAGGTTTCGCCTTTTTTGTCCCAGCTAAACCCGTGAGCTGCCGCAAGTCCATCAAGCAAAACTTCAATAGGCAACTGCTTGAGTTGAGCACTCACTGCGCCGTTTACATCGGGGCTGACGACCATATTGACGCCGGACTGCCGGGCGAGCGCTTCCAGCACAAACTTTATGTCAGTGTTGCTGGCATCCACGCTGTACAAGCTCTCCTTCGACACGCTCAACGGTGAAGCCGCTGCGCTTTTTGTGGGAGCGATGCACGCTATTGCAACCAGTGCAAGAATTACAATAATTGCTTTGTTAACTAGGTCTTTTGATCTCAACTATATCACTCCCGTTTTTTAGGACAGCGCGGCCATCTTCGAGCTTTGCTACCCGGTAGTCGCCGTCAAGCATGTCGCCGACGCTAACCACTCTAGTGTTTGAGTCGCCGATGCGTATGACGGCAGTCATACCATTTGGGCCACCGACTGTCGCCAGCAGCGCAAATTGAGTTTTGGTTTTTTTCGTGTCGACTTTTGTTGTGTCTGATGCCTTAATATCGCTTACTGTGCTGACCGGCATAGGGCCGATCGGCGCAAAATTGAGCCCGGATTTGTTCATTGATCGTGCGCTTGAATTATTGCCGTTCGCCATATCAAAAGCGATGCCGGACATTGCGGCTCGACTCATTTGTTCGCGCAGTGCCTTTGGTTTTCGAAATGGGTTTTTTGATGTCTGGCCGTCGATAATTGTCACGCACGGCGCAGTGCCCACTTGTCTCGCCGCGGTCTGTCCGGCGACTGCGGCGGATGGTTGAGCTAAGTTCGGGTGGATGCGCATAATCGTTGCAACCACCGCCACTGCCAATATTGCAAGAAGCGCTATGACTGTCTTTGTTTGGCTCGGATCAGTTTTAATCATCACTTTTACACATAAAAAGATTCGCGCTAGGTAGCATCTATATTTCGACCATATACAGTCAGCGTAAGATCAAATGAAATATTGTCGCTGTCGCTGTTTGATGAGCCCTGCAGCAAAAAGGAGTCCATTTGCGCGGGAATTTCCGGCCTGCGCAGCTTATTGAGCAAGCTGACTACGCGGGAGTAGTTGCCGTCACCTTCAACGCGCACTTTAACCGCGTTCCATTTTCCCAAGCTGGTATTGTCGATTTTTACATCATTGGCCATCGGCGCGCCTTGGGGAGTGATAGATTCGACTCGCACCCCAAG
>JAEWSK010000154.1 GCA_023398345.1 Armatimonadota bacterium
TGGTCAATCGGGCGTATTTCTTAACCCGCTGGCATATCCGCTAAAGGCAAACAGTGTCGAAATCGCTACGCACTCCGTTGACATGGATGATTTGGGATCAATTCAGACATACAATGTTTCTTTGGGACTAAAGGGCAATGCTGAGTTGGGCTTTACAAAGTATTCGAGCCAAATCACTGGCGTTTTGGATCAAAATATTTTGCAGGGCAAGTGGCAGTTTGTCCCCGAGACAAAAACATCTCCGGCCGTCGCGCTTTGGGTGGTTCATCGTGATTTAGTTGACGGCCCAAATGATACTGAAATTGGTGTGACCGTCACAAAGGTGGTCAATGTCGGCAAGCATCCGGTTGTGCTCGACATCGGCGCAAGATCGACAAAATCGCTGGGTCTGGGATTGTTTGGTGTCGGAGACAGTAGAGAGACGCGCATTGAAGGTGCGGTGGGGCTGTTTGTTACAAGTAAATTTGTTGTGGCGACAGAGTTCAAACAGCAAATCGACGCAAGGCCGTGGCATGACATTGCGTTTCGTTATGTCGCGTCGCCCAATTTTAACATTGACTTCGGCATAGCAAACTTCAGCAACACTTTGGACAATCAAGTAGCATTTGCATTTACTTACAGCCGCTAAAATATCTTAATCGCACGGGACACGGATGGCCTGAAATTGTGACTGGCCACCGCGTCCCGGCGATAAAAATCAGCTACTTGCCTTCCGGCTTCATCTGCGGGAATAGTATGATCTCGCGGAGATTATCTTGATTGCAAAAGATCATTACGAGCCGGTCTATTCCAACTCCCAGCCCGCCGGTCGGCGGCATGCCGTACTCGAGCGCGCGGATGAAGTCATCGTCCATCGGATGCGCTTCATCATCGCCCGCGGCGCGCATTTTGCCCTGCTGCTCAAATCTATCACGCTGATCAAACGGATCGTTGATCTCGCTGAATGCATTTCCGCACTCGACTTTCGTCATATACACTTCAAAGCGGCGCGTGAGCTTGGGATTATCTTGTCGTTTTTTTGCAAGCGGCGAGGTCTCCATCGGAAAATCCGTGATGAACGTCGGCTGGATGAGATTGGGCTGCACAAATCTCTCGTGGATCTTTTCTATGATCCCGCCGATCATGTGCTCCTGGCTCGTATCAAGCCCAAGGCTCTCCATCGCCTTTTGTGCCGATTCGAGGCTCTCGAACGCATCGGGTTTGATTCCCGCATATTGCTCGATTCCCTCCAGCATCGGCAGCCTTCTCCACGGCCCTGCAAGCTCTATTATATTGCCCTGATATTCAAAGCTCGTCGTGCCGTAAATAGACTTGCAAACGTATTGGTACATATCTTCAACGAGCTGCATCACGTCTTCGAGGTTTGCGTAAGCCTCGTAGCTTTCCAGCAGCGTAAATTCTGGGTTGTGCCGGGTCGATAGGCCTTCGTTTCTAAACACGCGCCCGATCTCATACACGCGCTCCAGCCCGCCCACTATTAGACGCTTGAGGTACAGCTCCAGCGATATGCGCAGGTGAAATTCATGCTCCAGCGCGTTGTGATATGTATTAAAAGGTCGTGCCGCAGCGCCGCCTGCAACCGACTGCAGCACTGGCGTTTCGACTTCAAGATAGCCTCGGCTGTCATAGAATTCGCGTATTGCTCGAATGATTCGACTGCGAATTTCAAACCTGCGCCGAACATCCGGGTTGGTAATTAAATCAAGATGGCGCTGGCGCTGGCGCTGTTCAATTTGCTGAAGGCCATACCAATGCTGCTCGCCTTTTTCCTTGCCGAACGGGATCGGCCGAACTGATTTTGCGAGCACCGTGAACTTATTGACGTGAACCGATACCTCACCCGTGCGAGTGCGAAACACAAACCCCTCGATGCCGACAAAGTCGCCGAGGTCGAGCCGCTTCACAAGTTCATAGTCGTCGCCGAGGTCATCTCTCTTTAGGTATAGCTGAATTCGGCCCTTTCGATCTTCGATGTGAGCAAAGCTGGCCTTGCCCATAGATCTAAACGAGACAACTCGCCCGGCAAGGCTGACGTCAATTTGCGCATTTGAGTTCTGCTCGCCTTCTTTTGGCTCATTTGACTCGAATGCGGCGATTGCGTCGGCGCATGAGGCCTCGATTGACTCTTTTGAACCGTCGGATTTATTAACTGTCGCCCATCGCTCGTATTTCTCAACAGCAAATGGGTCACAGCCCAAAGCTTTCATCTCATTGAGCTTATCAATTCTGGTCTGAATAAGTTCGTCTTCAGGTATAACGTGTTCTTCCAAGTTCTCGCTCCCAATCTATGTATGCAAAAAAACAAAACCCTGCGGATTTTTACCCGCAGGGTTTCATTCGCTTATTCTTGCCATTTTTCCTCTGGTTACTTGCGGATGCTCACAATCTCGTACTTTGCCTTGCCTGCCGGCACTTGGATCGTTGCAATTTCGCCGACTTTTTTTCCGATCAAAGCTTGGCCTACGGGTGACTCGTTTGATATACGATCCTCGGCCGGATCGGCCTCAAACGTGCCGACTATGGTAAAATCCCACGAATCTCCGGTTTCAAGATCCTTGACTTTGACCACAGAGCCTACTCCGACTTCATCAGTGGGCACTTCATCGCTTTCAATGACTCTGGCGGACGCAAGAATCTGCCGCAGTTCTTCGATTCGTCCCTCGACAAACGCCTGCTCATTTTTTGCGTCCTCAAATTCTGAGTTGTCCGTCAATTCGCCAAACTGCTTGGAGTCCCTGATGAGTTCGGCTACTCGCTTACGATGAACCGTCCGCAACTGATCCAGTTCATCTTCAATTTTTTTCAGGCCTCGTGTGGTTAGTATGACTTCCTTTTCCGCTTGCATCGCTATCACCCCTTCCGCACTACCGGGTCAGAATGCACCCATAAATGACAAATCAAGCACCGACCCACATGGATCAGTGCTTGACAGAACACTATGCCAATACAGGATTATACTTACCAACATTGGCGTGCTCTGTCAAACACAAAATGCATTACAAAGTGACCCTGCACGCCCCAAAACCTGCCAAATAACAGACGCAGCGAATTTATAAAAAGTTCCAAAAGGCTGAGTCGGCAAGGTATGAACTGTTATGCCATATTTCACAACATCCGGCTAAGACTTTTTTGCGCCAATATTTTACAAAAAGGAAACCGCCGCCCCACAGTGGAGCGGCGGTTCGAAATTCCTACCCTCACGGATAGTTGAAGTTTCCCGCGAGAGACTCACATTCATGACCAAGGTGGTCAAATTGACCACAGGCTAAAAAGCTTAACCCGCGCGGTCACCTCGTTGACAATCTATCATGTTGTCACCACCTCCTTCTTAGTCAATTTCAGTATATGTCTAAGCCATCTCCATGTCAACTGGTGATTTACTGTATCTCATACGTAACATATCCCGATCCGCCTGCCATCAGCGAGAAGACCAGTCCGTTTTCCATCAGTTGAGTGCCGGTCTTAATGACGTAGTAGTCGGATATGTCCGAATATGTCACTTTATATCTCGCAGTAGGCGCAAGTCCCCTGAACTTGAACGTCATCGAGGCGTTTGTGTTATTGGGCCTGCGGAAC
This sequence comes from Armatimonadota bacterium, assembly GCA_023398345.1. Taxonomy (GTDB): domain Bacteria; phylum Armatimonadota; class UBA5829; order UBA5829; family UBA5829; genus DTKD01. Next base: position 3,577 of record JAEWSK010000154.1, read on the forward strand.
ACTTGCAAGATGCCTTTGCCGATGTCGTATCTATCATACTGCCATGCCACCCAGACATTTGTCGCGGTGCTGTATGCAGTCAGCGGATAGAAATCGCCCTTGAAAAGATCTTTTGTCGCAGTTACTTGCGCGGCAATACTATTTGCTGCTGTCCAGAACGAAGTGCTTTGGGTGCTGATCCAGTCCAATGCAAACGAGTAATGGCAACCCATTCCACTGCGGGCCTCGTAGACATCCAGCGAGTCGGAGCCTAAGCCCGTTATTGGAACCCACTGCGACAGACCATATGTCATATTCTGCGTAGCTGGAGCATCCCAACAGTGATCACTTCTCCACAGCGCCAGCGAACGCCGAAGCATTTCAAAATCCAACCGCCTGCCGCCGCTGGCACAGTTGTCAATAATTAATCCAGGATGTTCGGCAAGCAGATCATCCCAAAGTTTATACAGAGCAGTGACGTACTGTATCTCTTTTATGCCCTGCCTGTTGGTAGTATCGCAACTTCGCCAGTAGTATAGCGGATAGATATTGCAGTCGTTGCGATAAATATCGACTCCATAGTCGGATATCGCGCTGCTGATCTTATTTTTCATCCAGTTATATGCCGTTGTATTTGCCAGATCAAATAAATAAAAGTGATCGTAATACATATACATCATGGCTGATGGCATGTTCGACGGCGGCGACAACAGCCATTCTGGGTGATTTATATAAATCCATGTGCCCTGCATTACGCGCTCCGGCTCAAACCACAGCAAAAACTTAAGGCCGTAATTGTGAGCTGCGTCGCCGACCGGCTTCAAACCATTGGGGAATCGATCCGGATCCGGGTCCCAAGTGCCTGTATAGACCCAATTTTGATTTATGCATTTATACCATCCAGCATCGATCCACCAGCACTGCACTTGAGTCGAATTGTTATGCAAGTTATTTATTGCATTGACCATGCCGGTTTCAGTTATAGATTCAAACGCAACTGCCGAAGCTGCGCATATTGGCGTTTCGACTGGTTGGCCGTTTGGAGTTGGCGAATAATGACTCAACAACAATCGCCTCAATTGATTGATGCCGCCCATTCTGTCTCCGCCGTCCCAGAACAACATCAGTATGGCAGGACTCCTAACTTCTTCGCCTGCATGCAAGACAAAGTGCGTCAGTTCCATTCCAGCTTTTAAATTGACCGTCGAGTTAGTATCTCTTGAGAAATTTGCCGCCCACTGTCCGGTCCACCCGATGCCCATTGCGATGCCGGTTCCGTCAGGTTTTGCAATATTGAAGAACGGCAACACGCCGTCGGACGATCTGCCGCCGGTATTTGAAAGCGCAAGAGAAGTTCCCGACGTCAATGCTGCCGTGCGGGGTTGGAAGTCCGTAGCCAGCGCGCTGGAACCGTCAGCATAATACAGTGTGAAGTCGCCCGACGCATTGCCGTATATATCGGCGTCCAGAGGCTGAATATTTTCGATAATAGGCGTGTCGGATGTTCCAGTGTTCTTGAAATACAGCGTCCACTCTACCGCAGGAAAGTCGGCGTATTCAACTGAGACACATCGCAACTGCAGACCCGAATTCGGATCGGTAAACGTAATTGTGTGCTGAGTGCGGTTACTGTCAAGAGCTGTCTTGGCAGACGTAATTGTCCAGTTCGCAAGAATGTCGGCCGAACTGTTGCCGTTATATGTAAACGAAAACGGCCTGCGGCTGCCTGTTGAGCTGAAATTGTCATCAATCCACTGGCTTGCAGCGCGCTCCGCCGTAGGAATTGCATTGGTGCTGATGATGTCGCAATCGGAATCTGACCGCGGCCTTAGCACTTTGATTGTCGAAGTTCCGTATTGAATTGCGCCTGCAATGCCTGTTATTGAAATATACTGATCTGCAACCGGCTCATTTAAAAGAGGCGTCGAAAGGTCGGAAAACTCGATTCTAAGCCCTTTGTTACCGGATGCGTCCGCGGTTGTTGCGCTTCCATCTTGAATATACAAATACTCTCCGTAAGCGCCTTTATATGTAACTCTGCCGGTAACTCTCACAAGCAGGCCCGCGGGGTCCAATCCTATCGGCGATGCGACATCTCCGCACTTCATGCCCAGAGGTTTTAGCTCTTCGCCTGAGCTCTGGCTTTCAATTGAAGTCATATAGATAACCGGCTCGCCGTTTGAATCGCTGCTTATTACACCTTCCGGACAAATTCTGTCTCCCAGCGCAACTGATGGAAGGTTGCTACTTGGAATCACTTTTATTCCACTCACCCTGG
>JAEWSK010000106.1 GCA_023398345.1 Armatimonadota bacterium
ATCTGATCCAAATTGAGATATGGCGTCACATAGACATCAGTCGCGCATAGATAGCGCACAAGTTCGTTAAGAGAAAGGAACCTATTATTGAACCGGACGTTTTTGTCCAGCCCAAGTTCGTTGATCGTCTCAGTAAGCATGTTGCGATATGATTCGCCTTCATGCTTTCTTACTCCGGGATGAGTCTCCCCAAGCACCAAATAAATTGCATTAGGGTGCTTTTCCAATATTTTAGGCATTGCCTTAATGACGTTTTCAATACCTTTGCCGCGGTTTATAAGTCCAAAAGTCGATATAATCTGCTTGTCGGCCAAGCCAAGAGAGCGCTTTACCTTTGCGGCAGATATCTGATGCACATTGGGGACGCCGTGCGGAATTATTGTAATCTTGGCCGGGTCGATGCCGTAGGAATCCAGCAATATTCGTCGGCCTGTCTTAACCATTACTACCATCACATCGCACAACCTGCCCATTTCCTGCGTGATTCGTTTCTGGTTCGGACTTGGGCTGTGAAGTACGGTGTGCAGTGTAGCGACAGCCGGCTTTTCGAGTGCTTCGAGAAAATCAAGCAAGTACTCGCCATCCGGCCCGCCATAAATGCCGTATTCGTGCTGCACGCTGACTATGTCAATAGAGGAATCGTTAACGTATTTTGCCGCGTCGACGTAAGACTGCTTGTCTTCTTTTAGCAATTGAAAACGCACGACTCGCTCGTAAGGCTCGATTTCATTCTCGCGCTTAACGGCAATAACCGTGGGCTTGGAAAAAGGTGTATACTTTGCAACTGAGCTTGCGACATCCTTGCAAAAGGTTGCAATACCACACTCACTTGGTGGATAAGTGGAAAGATATGCGGGCTCGATTTTATTCATCGACTCCCGAATAAAACTGAATAAATCAAGATCCTCGCTTTTTAGCCACCTGACCTCGTCGCGAAGCGCGAACTCCTCAGGAACAGATACGACGTCCTTACTCACCCCAACTTCGGTTTCACTCATGCGCCTGATACCCCATCATCCTAAGGGGTAATCCTCCCTTCGCAACTCTATTTTGCATCAGCGTTATCATTGACTAACTCTTCGACTGCATCACTTTCGACATCATGAATATGAAATACTTTCTCGAGTCCTGTGATTTCAAAGACTTTTTTAATCTGAATATTGTCACAGACGATAAGTATCTTTCCGCCATGCTCACTAGATCGTTTCAACCCACCGACCAATGCTCCCAGCCCGGAACTGTCGATGTATTCGACTTTCATCATGTTCACGATCAGACTTGCTGTGCCAGCTTCGATTACATCGATCATGGCCTCTCGAAAGCGCGCCGATGTATAAGCATCAACCTCACCGCTCAAATCAATAATAGGAACTGCCGCATCGCGACGTACGTTTATTGAAAGATCCATTTCCATGATTAACACTCTCCTTATCGACGGACATACGTTGACTACTTATATGCCTGTATGTAAGTCACCTGCGTATGTCTTATGCCATTGATCAAAATAGTCGCTGTAGTCAGCGGCATAGAGTCTTGCGAGCTGTGCTAGTTCGCATACAATTATTCCGCTGCCTCAAAACGAGCCAAACATGAAGGAGTTTATCAATCGTCTGCGGCATTTGTCAACAGAGGAGGGCTGCTTTAGGTGAAGATTGCAATTATCGGGGGCACTGGAGTTGACGAACTAGACTTTTGGGCTGGAGGTTCACCCCAACATATTGCAACGCGATTCGGAGATGTAGATCTAATTGAGATGCGTATTGGTGAGACTGATTTGATCTTTTTGCCAAGGCATGGCATGTCACATTCGACGCCTCCGTCTCAGATCAACTATCGCGCCCAGATAGCCGCTCTTAAAAAGATCGGAGCCGATGCCGTCATAAGCGTGTGCGCGGTCGGATCGCTCAAAGCCGACTTACGTCCTGGTTCAGTTGCTGTTCTTTCTGACTTTATCGATCTTACAAAGCATCGGCAAGACACTTTTTTTGATGGCGAGGATGGGTCTGTAACTCATACGGACTTCACATTGCCGTATTGTCCTACAGTTTCAAAAGCGCTTGTGTGTGCGTGTGATAATGAATCAGTGACCTATCGACCAAACACAATTTATGTGGGAGTCGATGGTCCAAGATATGAGACACCTGCCGAGATAAGGCTGTATTCGTCATGGGGCGGCGATGTAATTGGCATGACAAATCTACCGGAGGCCGTTCTTGCGCGTGAGGCTGGACTGTGCTACGGCGCAATTGCGATAGTTACAAACCTAGCGTGCGGCATATCCCCTACTCCACTTAATCACAATGAGGTAAGAGCCGCCATTGTATCTGCGTCAAAAAAGCTTGAGGCAATACTAAAATATGCCGTTACGATAATTCATGAAAAGCGAGATTGTTCTTGTCGGAACAACCAAAATCTGATTATATGAAAACGTCGTTGTCCCAAAGCGCAGCCAGCTTGCGCTCATAGCCAAGCCACTTAAACATGCGAGGCCTTCTTGGGCAATTATGCTTAACATCCAACTTGATTTTTACACGCACAGGCAGGTTTGACATATTATCGGCCCTCCACACGATATAGTGCAACTGTCGTGCCATTGTTACTGTGATAATTTGCAGGATTGACAATAGTTTTCGGCTAATAAGACCAATATGACGAGCCACCAAGACTTGCTGCTTATACTATACTTATTTGCTATGCTTATTTGGCCGTTTCGACGAACCCAAAACAGTGAGCCGGAGAATGCAAATACAGCATCGACTGAAGATGTCGCCGCTGCCCCGGCAATTGATTATCAAGACTGGGGCATTCGCCTTGGCGCACTGGGTAAATTTGAGCAAGCTGCGGAACGTTTCGAGCAGGCTGCTAAGATCTCTCCCGATGATCCGTCGGCAAATTATAATCTTGCGCTTGCATATGACCTTGCAGGCGACCATTCGCGAGCGATGTCGTCATACCAGCGCACCGTCGAGCAATGCCCGGATTTTCCAGATACCTATGTCAATATTGCAGCCATATATATCAATCTTGGTGATATAACCAATGCAATAGAATCCCTCCGACGAGCCTCTGAAATTAACCCGACTGATCCGGTTTCGCATTTTGATATTGCATGCATTTATCTTGCGGAGCGCAGAGTAGAAGAATCAATCGAAGAATTTAGCAAAGCTGCACAATTAGATCCCCAGGACGCACGCACTCGGTTCAATTTGGCAATTGCGCTTTTCAGGTCAGGCAAAGTGCGAGACGCTAAAAACGAACTCAGAGACTTTTTAGCCCTAGAACAAGGAAGGTATCCAAAACAACATGAGTACGCCGTCAGTTTTATTGACAGCGAACACAATGAGCAGGGAGATTTGCATGTCATATAACGCCCGTGTGCTGTGCCTGTCCA
>JAEWSK010000124.1 GCA_023398345.1 Armatimonadota bacterium
CAACAAATATGCATGGGCTTGCATTGCCGAGATCTCCACCGGCGCTTACGTCCAATCGCATATTGATGCTTGTCGTATTCGCCGGTATTTTTGCCGTTACCTCTGCGGCAAAGGCTTTGGTTGAATACGCCAGATCTTTGGCGACGATCAAATTATACTGGCCATCGCCGTAACACAATAGCCTCATCTTGTAGTTTACCCATCCGCCGCTGGGCAGCGTATAGGCATTCATGAAGATTCTGTCCAATCTAAACGTCACCGTATCACCGCGGTGCAGTTCGTAATCCTTATCGTCATTAACTGGAAGACTCATCTTGAGATAGATAGTCGCATTATTTTCGCTGCCGCAATTCCAAATACCGAGACTTTGGCAACTGGAGCCTCCAATGCCCGCTGCAGGCACTATTCTAAAGAAAACATCCTTGTCCGGCTCCACGCCATAGCTGCTTATTCCACTCCAGCCCGGGGCAACTGAGAAGTTTGGCGTTGATGCCTTATATCCCCAAAGCCAACCCGCGTCCGTATTCATTTGCCATGCCGTATCGGCGCTGAACTCAAACTCGCCGAGTCCGCCGATCAGGTCAACTTTGACAATCGCTGCGTTCAAACAAGCAGCAGACAGCAACAGACAAAGTGCAACCCACAATATGTTAACGGGTAACCTGACCCCACTCATCTCTATTCTCCTTTTGCGCCCTGTCACAGGCAGTCGTTGCGCGAATCACGTCGCCAATGCGTTTCCTTATCACAATAATTTCCCTAAAAGCGCAAGCCGAAACAGAGGGCAGATAACGAGTGTGTCGCAATTTGTGCAATAGTTCTTTGTGCCAGTTTTCCGGGTAGTATCTATCACGAGCATAGTAAAGGCGTTGAGCAAGGGGCATTGGCGCATGACCATAATTTGCTGGATATTTCTTTTGGCGGCGGCCACAGGGACTGCTTACTATATTTTATCCACCGCTGCGGTTTTTTCGCTGTTCAGAGGCAAACCTCAAGCTCTCGTCACTGGATCGAAACCAAAGGTCAGCCTGCTAAAGCCTGTGCATGGCTTGGACAAAAATGCTGACGCCAACTTCGCATCATACTTGGCACAGGACTACCCCGACTACGAAGTGCTGTTCGGGCTTCTGGGAACCGACGACCCTGCGCTCGATACAATACTAAAAACAATTCAAGGAAACAAACACGCATCACTGCACATTGGCACTACAATACGCGGCGCAAACAACAAGGTGCGAATTCTCCATCAACTCGCCAAACACGCCAGTGGGGATATTTTTGTAATTACAGATGCCGACACTTGCGTTGATGCACAGTTTTTAAACGCCATTACGACGCCGTTTGCAGACCAGTCAGTGGGAACAGTTACATGCCCATACCGAGGTGTGCAGGCGACAAATGCTGCCGATGCCTTGGAAGGGCTTCATATGACATGCATATTTATGCCCGGGGTTGCATGCGCAAAAATATTGGGCAAAGGAATAGACTTCGGATTGGGGGCTGCGATTGCGATAAGAGCAAGCGTGCTTCGCGAGATCGGCGGCTTTGAAGCTATTGCCGAATACCTGGCCGATGATTTCCAACTTGGTCACAGATCAACAATGGCAGGTTATAAGGTAGAAATATCAAGATATGTAATTGATGCTGTTCTTTCAGGTGAGGGGCTAAACGCAGTGGTTTCGCGCGAACTCAGGTGGTCGCGCACAACGAGATTGAGCAGACCAACAGGACACCTTGGGTTGATATTTACATTTGGATTTGCATATGCGCTGGCGCACTTGATCTGCTCCGGGTTTACAGCGTTTGGCTGGGAAGTCTTGGCGCTTGTCACGGCAATTAGATTGACAACTTCATCACTTATAGCGCGACGCCTTGGCGACAGTGAATTTATTCGACGCATATGGCTTATGCCTCTGCGAGATGTCTTGTCTTTTGCAATATGGGTGGCAGGCTACTGCGGGCGCACCGTAAAATGGCGAGGTCGGAAGCTGCGAGTTGCAAAGGACGGCAAAATTGCCCAAACGACACACATCATGCGATAAAAAAAACGGGCGGAGCCAAATGGCTCCGCCCGTTTTACTTGCTTTCTTCTATTACTAGAAGATATCATTTGCGGTTCGGATGGTGAGCACCGGCTTGCCGCCGACTACACCAACCAGACCTGTAACTGTCACATTGCCGGAAGACGGAGGTGTTAAACTTCCGCACAGCACCTTGATGCCGGAAATGGCACCGTCGAGAAGTCCGCTTCCATCGTCAAGATAGAAGTATTTGTTGTTTGCGTCGGCTGTGTTGGCGTTGCCCGCTGTTCCAGCGATGCGAACCAGCATACCCACGTTATATAGGCCCGTGCCTCCGGTAAAGCTCGGAGTGTTTGCATTGACCTGCTTGCCACCGACGCAGCGCTCAATCAAACCCAGAGGCTTGATCACATCAACTGCGCCATTATCGGTAACGGAAGTTGCGTTTAGAACGCGCTGACCGCTCGAAGAATCAAGTGAACCAGTCACGTCTACGCTGTGATCCTGCGCAGGCATTGTGCCGGAGTAGACCACCTTGATTGCAGAAGAACGATCAGTCTCCTCAATCCAGAACGCGTTGCCGACAACGCCGGTAACTGTCTTTGCACTCAGCTTGTAAGCCGGGCCGTTTGTAAGCGGCCACAAATCGCTGATCTTTGCTACAGGCGTAGCTGAATCACCGTATTTAAATACAAAGACCGTCCTGTTAGTCGAAGCAACATTCAATGCACGGTCAACTGCCTTGATTCGCAGATAGTAAGTTCCAGGAGTAGTCACAGTTCCAGGAGCAATAGTATCGCCCACAGCGAACGCAGTAAAGGCACCGGCAGGATCAGTACCCCAATAGTAACTGTAGCCATAGACGCCGGAAACACCTTCGTCTGTCCCCTGAGGATCTGTAACGTCGAACCCTGTAAATACAGGCGTTGTAACAGCGCTCTGCTCAACGTTAGTTACAGCACCACCGAGTTCTGTGGCGACGTTTGCTGTCGCATTCGTCGGAGGCGTGGTGTCCTTAAGATACATGGTGCCGACGTCCAAGTCGCCCATACCCTCATTGACAAACCGAGCATAGAGACCAAAGTCGCCTGTGCCGCTCTCAACCTTGACCAGCAATCGATACCAGGTGTTATTGGTCAGCGTAAACGGACCGTAGAAGTCCATTGCCCCGCTGCATGTTCGCTCGGTCTCATCGACGTAAGCGCCGATGACCTGATCGTTTAGCCAGACCTTTGAGCAGTCGGCGGATCCGATGCTCAGATAGGCATTGTCTTTAGTTTCACCGTCATACTTGAAATATGCGGCGCAATAAGCAGCTACATCGTTCGAGACAGAAACTGTATCGTATACGAGATCAGAATAGCCGTTATTCTGAGGACCGTAGCTATATAAATTAGCAGGCCATGACCATGTTGACTCATTCGAGTAGCCACTGTAATTAACAGTAGTGCCGTTCATAATGCGCACATTGCGCACATAGTATTCAGAAGTGGCACCACCACCGGCTTGATGAGCCATTTCGATGGATGCTACTGTCTTGCCTACCGTAGAAGCAGGCATAGTAATTTTGCGGTAATACCACTGATTATATGCCCTATCTGCCAGGCCCACGGCCGGATGACTCGGAATGCCATTCTGGTCTATGGCTCCACTGTCACGCAAAGGTCCGTGGTTTGTGAACTCGATGTCCAAACCGCCAACCGTCTGAGTGCTGCTTGGATAGAATATCTCATATTCGAATGTATCACCTGCAGCTACCACATAGTTGGGGTAGCATATGCTGGGATACCAATATGTCCCGGAAACGCCCTTGGAGCGAAGAGCATACGATGCAAGGTCCACAACATCCGTAACTGAAGATACGGTTTTCCACTTGGCCGTGCCGTAGGAATTGCCTAAGGCTGTGCCGGTGCCGTCAACTTTGCCCGGAGCCAGCACGTTCTCATTCATATTGACCAAGCTATATGTGCCGGCCACCTGGTCGATTGCAATACGATCGGTGTGAGTACC
>JAEWSK010000158.1 GCA_023398345.1 Armatimonadota bacterium
TACTATGGCCGGATACTTGCTCTCAAAGGCTTGTCGATGCATGTCGATGCAAATGAGATTGTAGCAATAGTTGGCCCAAACGGCGCAGGCAAAACTACGGCACTTAACACAATTTCCGGCGTGCTGGCTCCAAAATCTGGACGGATCCAATTTGAAGGTAATGACATTGTAGGTATGTCCGCGGACAAATTGGTCGAGATGGGGATTGTGCAAGTTCCTGAGGGCAGGCAATTATTTGCTGGAATGTCTGTTTATGAAAATTTAATGCTGGGCGCGTATAGACGAAGCCGCGCCGCTAAAAAATCGCAGTTAGGCGATGATTTGGACAGGATATACCAGACATTTCCTGTGCTAAAAGAGCGTTCCAAACAATCCGCCGGTACGCTGTCCGGCGGAGAGCAGCAAATGGTCGCAATCGGCCGTGCGCTAATGGCGAGGCCGCGTGTGCTGCTGCTTGATGAGCCGTCTATGGGGCTGGCGCCATTGGTTGTAAAAGAGATATTTCATGTAATAGCCGATTTACGAAAAGAAATGGGCACTACTGTGCTTGTTGTCGAACAAAATGCAAAGGCCGCGCTTGCTATTGCCAAGCGGGCGTATGTTTTGGAAACCGGGCGGGTTGTGATGGAAGGCCCCGCGTCGGAACTGTCAAAGAACCCGGAAATTCAACGCGCGTATCTCGGCAAGGGATACAAGCAAATGGTAGAGTAGGGGGCGCCGATGCCGATTTGGAATCGTAAACAAGAGACTATGGATCGTTCCGAGACAGAGCAGCTTCAACTTGAACTGCTTCAAACCACGGTCAACCGTGCGTATCGGAACGTGCCGTTCTACCACCGTAAGTTCGACCAGCTCAACATCGTCCCGGAGGATGTGCAGTCGATCAAAGACATTGAAAAGCTGCCTTTTACGACAAAAGACGATCTTCGCGACGGCTACCCATATGAACTTTTTGCTGTTCCGCTGCGTGAGATTGTCCGCATACATTCCTCATCGGGCGCATCTGCCAAACCCATTGTTGTGGGCTATACGCGCAACGATCTAAAACACTGGGCCGACCAGACTGCGCGCATCATGAACGCGGCAGGCGTTACCAAGGACGACGTTGTTCAGATAGCGTTCGATTACGGCCTGTATACAGGTGGTTTTGGTATGCACTATGGCGCTGAAAGGCTCGGTGCATCGGTTATACCTGTATCATCCGGCAACACCGAGCGTCAAGTTCAAATAATGCAGGATTTCCGCAGTACGGTGCTTATCAGCACGCCGAGTTTTGCATTGTATCTAGCCGAAGTTATGAACCGAATGGGAGTTTCGCCTGCCGGCCTATGGCTGAGAGTCGGACTTTTCGGCGGTGAGCCGATGTCGGAAAATATGCGCGCTGAGATTGAAGCCAAGCTGGGTATCGCCGCTACTGACAACTATGGTGTGAGCGCAGTTATGGGGCCTGGACTTGCGGGTGAATGCGAACTGCGCGATGGTCTGCATATCAACGAAGACCAATATTTAGTTGAAATAATCGATCCGATCACGATGCAGGTGCTGGGTGAGGGTGAAGAAGGTGAGTTGGTCGTCACTACCCTTACAAAAGAAGGCCTGCCGATGATTCGATATCGCACGCATGATATTACTCGCATTATAAAGACAAAGTGCAAATGCGGTCGCACGACTGCTCGCATGGCTCCTGTCCGCAAGCGAACTGACGACATGATAATCGTTCGAGGCGTAAACGTGTATCCAGGTGAGATAGAGGCACTGCTTTATAATATCGAGCACGTGCAGCCGCGCTATCAAATTGTCGTGGACAGAGAAGCGGGGCTTGAGAGTCTTACGATTAGAGTCGAGCTATCGAGCGGACTTATTTCAGATCAAATGCAACGCTTGGTCGACCTCGAAGATACAATCAAGCGACAAGTACATGCGCTGGTTGGGTTAACTCCGAAGATCAGGCTTGTAGAACCCCGCACACTTCAAGACGTTGGGCCATCACAACGCGTTATCGATAACAGAGAAAATTGAATCTATCGTCTATTTAGGAGGGAAAGGTTGAGAAGAAATCTGGCAATATTGTTTGTTACGGCTTTACTGCTGAGCTTGGCTGCGGTCTCTGTCAATGCACAGCAGACAGCTCCGACTGTGGAGTTGCATGGCTACATGCTAAACAGGTTCTATGCTAATCAATGTTACAGCGCGAGATTTGTAACCGAGAGAGTATCTCTGTCGGCAGTAGGACACCTTGCAAATGACACTATCGCCTACGCGGAAGTTTATTTTCATCCGTGGCAGACAGATCGGACATTTGCAAACCCATTTGGGAACACCGCAACGGCTGAACAAGGGCGAACTTATCTGGAAAGTGCCTATGTTGATACGCCGTTTGCGAATGGTCGGCTTCGATTCGGCAAAGGACGACAGTTGAACTTTGGTCTGACGCCCACATACCCGAATAGAAAGACCACACAGTACGGTATCTTGTCCGAGACATTTACTCAAGACAGAATCATCGGCGCTCAGTATGACTACAAGATCGGCAACTTTGATATTGGCTCGTCGCTTTACACTGACTTGCAGGTTGAAACCCGCAAGATCGGCGATTTTTCGGGAGCGACTTCAACATCTGTTCCGCCGTCCACGGGCGCTCCGATACCTGCAAATGCGTTGGTCACTACTGTTCAGCATCTCTGTGACAGAGATGATAATGCAAACGGCAGCGGTCGTCTTGCAGGCAGTCTTAGATTTGGCGTTACAAAGCCGAATTATCAATATCACTTTTCCGGGGCAATCGGCGAACTTACGCAGGCCGATGCGAATTTCATTGCCCAGCAGTATCTTCTGTCTTCGACGACAAACAAGTCCCACAACAAATATGGCTTTGATGGTTCGATCTCATCAGGACCGTGGGTATTTCAGACAGAGGCATACCAGGGCAATTTTAGCTTCGTAAAAATCAGCGGATATAGTGTGTTGGCCGGTTATCAACCCAAAAACAAGATGCGTTACTATGTGAGATGGGCAGCGTTGAATAACAACCAGACACCGACAGTATATCAGACAACATGGAACACACAGCAGCTCACCATCGGCGTTGTTAAACCGATCAGTAATGGCGTTTGGATCGAAGTAAACTATGAAAGCAATCTTGAGAGTCCACCGCCGGGACAGCTCGACAAAAAGAACAATATGCTATTTATGGAGTTCTTCACTGGATTCTAATTCAGCCAAAAGCAAATTGGATTTTACTTACAGGGCCGGTCATTGGATCGGCCCATTTTTTATTTAGGACGCAAGCATATATTACTGCTGAGAGGGTATAAGAGATTACTCTGTAAAAGCGGAGGTTGCGAGTAATGCGAACCTGTACAATCTGCAGATTTATTCTATCTGTTGCACTAATTGCAGCAATTGCAGTTTGCGCAGCAGGCATATATGCAGTCGAATCCCCCCAGAAAATACGTCTTTTATATACGGACAACACGATGGGTTATTGGAGGCCATGCGGCTGCGACGGTAAGCCTATGGGTGGTCTTGCGCGCAGGGCTACGGCAATAAGTCAATACGTGAAAGAAAATCCAAATACAGTTATCGTCGATAGTGGAAATATATCGGACTCTCCGGCAAAGCTCGATCTCATCCTGTCGCTGATGTCCGATTTTAAATATGACGCCGTAGGATTAGGGCAGTCCGACAT
>JAEWSK010000164.1 GCA_023398345.1 Armatimonadota bacterium
CTGCTGGATACCCCAAAAGCAGCGTCTAATGCTTCTCAGTGTCAACCCACGGTGACATGTTCTGTGGCATATGCGCCAGCCATTGCAGCCAGGCATTTGTCGATCCGTTGACAATTACATTGCCGAACAGTATACTTTTGATAGCCCACGAACGGGCTATTGTGATTCAGTGTAATATAAAAACGGAGACCCTGAATGCCAAGCACCAACGACCAACTTCAGTTATTGAGACAGAATAGTAGAGCTAAGATCACCCTTGCTCTACGCAGATGTGGGCCAATGTCTCGAAGCGAACTCGCTGAGATCTCAGGACTGAGTGTTCCGTGCGTAGGCAAAGTGGTCAATGAGTTGCTTCAGGATCAGGAGCTAATAGAAACAGGCAATTCAGTCGGCAGGAGAGGGCGACCCGGTTCATTCTACGATATCAATCCTTCAGGCCCTATGGTGGCCGGTGTGCTGTTAAGCGCAGGGTCTGTGCAAGTTGTAGTCGCGAAGAGCAATGCAGAGATTGTCTCCCGTGAAACAATTCCATATATGGCCAATGACGGCACTTACAATCATATGATTGAAGCCATAGCCAATGCGATTCAAAGACGGGTTAAAGATGTCGGTGGAAAAACACCGAATCTGGCTGGCGTGGGTGTATCGGTTGCCGGAATGGTTGATCCACTGCTCGGCGTTATTTGCGGTTTGACCAATAGACATGGCTGGGAAGACGTTCCCATCGCCCGAATTCTTGGAGACCGACTGGGTGCACCGGTGTTTACTGATAACAACGCTCGGGCGGCTGCGCTTTACGATCAGTGGTTTGGATCAGGAGTCAGCGAGGGCGGATCTGTATATTTGTACATTGGTGAAGGTGTCGGTGGTGCATACATTGATGATCGAGGATTATTACGAGGCGCTCATGGCAATGCGGGCTTTTTCGGTCATATGACAATCGAACCGGACGGTGCTGAGTGCGTCTGCGGTAGCCGGGGATGTCTAGAGACTCTCGCTTCAGATGTTGCATTTATCCGTAGTATTTGGCAAGACAGGGTTAAGACTGCCTCAGATCTTTCGTTCAGTGAACGCTCTGAGATGGTCAAAGAGGGCATTGAGAAAGCCCGCATGGGCGACTTGAGGGCTGCGCGTGCCCTCGTTAAGGTAACCAAGTACATCGGAATAGCAGTTGCCAACATAGTCACGGCGCTGGATCCTCGTACGATTCACATCTATGGAACGATGACCGATATCGCTCAGAATCACGTGGTGGATCTTATTCGCAAAGAGGCAATGCAGCGCATTTGGCCCGATGCTCGCGGCGTGGAGATTAAGGCTTTGACAAACTACGAGGATCTATTACTGCATGGAGCTATCGGTCTGGTTCTGTCCCGACCGTACAGAGCACTGCGCGAACAAGTAAATGAAGTGTCACTGGCACACTAGTATTATACAAATCTCATAGTTTAGCTCGTAATATTGCAAGTTATCGCTCATTACCGGCACGATAACTCAGCCCCATCAATCGCCAAGCTCTCGCTCAGGTAAACTTGGAGAGAGCATATAGGGCACTCCACAAAAAAACTGAAATCCTACTCAAGATCCAGATCCCCACGACCGCACTGTTGTCGATTAAATCTGGTCGCTTTGCGTTCTCAGTTTTTTGACATCAAGATAAAGGGCCGCAATGCAGCATTGCGCAAGTGGATAGGTGAAAAGAGCTCAATACCTAGTGCAATTATTCCTGCTGCGCCAAGTAGAGCTAACGCCAGTGTGATCCAGAATATTTGTGGGCGAATGCCTTTTGTCCACTCGGTGCTAGTGTTGATTGCCTCTGCTGCAGTTGCTCCTTCGGCTCCCAGAAAAAAGACAAATGACCACCTGATTGAGATTGCAATAATTGCAATAATTGCAATCAATGCAGCCAGACCAGCAATTGCGGCTATGGCAACAAAAATCGGTGAACTTTTGCCAAAAGCAAAATATGCGCCAATAACAAGCAGTCCGGCCGGTATTGCGCAGATTAATGCGGCGCATATAAAGTAAAGAGATACGAGCCATCCCAGGCCCATCCATCTTGCCCACTGATCTCCTGAGAAACCGCAAAAAAGTGTGGCGATCTGGGGGTCAAGCCGCTTTACAATGCCAAGAAATAGTGTTGTAAATCCTCCGATAAGGGGAAACATGCCGAGCAGTATGTAAAGAAAGTTCAAGCCTGGGATGTAATTAAGCGTAATATGGATGACTTCATACAACACAAATGCCCCTATGGCAATCCCAATGTTGTCCTTGAATGCTGCCCAACCCTCTGAAAAACATCTGCCAAAATTGATGTCCTGAGTGTTCATGTTTGTCTCCTATCCAATCAGTGTAAAAGCGTGCCTGCATGCTTTCACGGGAATAATACGGCAGGTTCGATGAGTTGTCAATAATGCGAGTATGTATTGCGAGCATGTTGCGAACAACTGTAAAATTGGTGCGAACAGAGTTGGTTTTTTGAACCGACGATCGGCATGGTAAGCAGACGCTGTTTTTGATATTTGTGCATTGGGAATACTTAAAGTAGTCGTGTTGACGTCGCGCAAATGTATTGAGGCGTCGATATGCAGAGATAAGCCCCGATTTGTTTCTGCAGGTTTTGGAGATGGGCACGAAACCCCATTAGTTTTTGAGAGGAGGTCTCCCAATGGATGCCCTCAGAGATCATGTAATTACAGAGATAGTAAAAGCTCGATTGAGCGAAGACCAAGAGACGTGTGGGCAGACCATTGACGTGTCCGTTGCAGAAGGGGATCTCTTCTTGATAGGTTACTGCGATAGCGAAAAACAGAAAATAAGTGCTGTGCGCATTGCAAAGGGAATCTATGGCGTGCGCGCAGTCATCGACCAAATTCGCATAAGGCGGATTTCAACATCAATCTGATTCTGCATCATACTCCATCTGCACGAGTGGACAGCGGTCACACAACCAGTCAGCCCATATCGCATATTCAATGGCTGTTTTTGCCTTGTTTATAAGCGTAGCACTATCTTCTCGCATAAGTAGCGCATCTGCGGCATCTATTTTGAGCACTTCCTGGCCTCTTGCCAAAAGAATTTGACTGGTCTTATCTTCCGAAAGCTCATGGGATTTGATTCCGGAGTCCAAAAGCTTGTTGATAGTGCATGCAAGGGCGTCAGCACGTTCTTTTGAACTTGGCCCGGATCCGATCCCGGCAGGACAATAGACAACTTTCTTGCCTATCATAACGTCGTAGCGTGTGTCATCTTCAGGCGATGGAACTGTCTTTGCATAGACGATTCCACGGACTTTGCGAAAATCTATGTCGATGCCTTCATCTTTAATTGCCCGCATAATCGATGCAACACGACGAAACGGGGCAGGGTGGGTCTGATAGATGCCCAGCGAAGCTCCCGGGTTTGCATCACTCTGCTCCTCCAGCTTTTTCATAAATGTGAGCATGCCTTCGGCTTTATACGGAGATTTTGCCAGATAAGCGACTGCGGTTCTATCGGCATCCTTTTCAGCTTCCATTGTGTAGCCGTTCATCTTGCCTGTTTTCATCATCTGTGCGCCATAGAGTAGATTATTGAGGTCATTGCTTCTCATATTGCTGAGTATGCCCGCAAGCGCAATTAGGGCAACATATTTATCAACAGCATTTTGCTTGCGTATAAGCTGGGTCATGTGATGGTGTGCCGAGTGTGCGATTTCATGGGCAATCACTCCGGCAATCTCATCATCTGAGCTTGCCATATCGATTAACCCCGAGTTTATGTAGATGATCCCGCCCGGAAGGGAAAACGCATTGACGTCTTTGTCGTCGATTACCTTAAACACATAGTTGAATTTATATATTTCCGAGTGCCCATAACGGGCTTTGATTTTATTTTCATTTGCTATCTTTGCAAGCGCATTGCCGATGCGATTAATTCGATCAGTGATGGCCTTGTCTTCAACTAGCTTGGATTGTTCTTCTACTTGTTTTGAGTATTCGCGCCCCAACTGCTCCTCACGGGCTTGGTCAGATGCAACCGCGGGTGTGAGGGTCAGTGCAAACAAATAAAACAGAGACAGAAGTCTCAATACAGCGCATTTCATTGCGATTCCCCCTGGACGCGCATCGTTGAACGGAATACTTGTCGGATACCCCCGGGTTGCTTCGACAAAACTTACATGCTGCCGACGCCTACAGTCACCGGCATGCAATGCACATAATCATAAATGGATGTGGTAATTTCTATTGCATCCGGAGGATCATAGTTTGACTATCATGAATCAACTCACCACAAATTGCGTGGTTAAAGATAGCCCGGAAAATATTTCGCAAGACGAAAAAAAGAGCGCTGACCCGACCAAGTGTGAAGTAATTGAACCAATGCGCCGACTAATGGCACTTGGCCTGACAGAAGTTGAGATCGAGGGTCATGGGCTGGACTTGCAAACCCTGCAGGCGATTTGCGAGTATGCGCGTCTTGATGAATGCGAATGCCGGTCGTCAGCCGATGCCATTGAGACTACTTTATGTAAGCTTGAAAAGGAGATGCAAGCTTGCGAAATGGAAAGCGAGATGCTTTGCATGCGCAAGCGTGCACTAAAAAGAAGAGCCAAGCTTCTTGCGAAACTTGCGCATTTGCTTGAGCGGCGAGAAAAAAGTCCACTTTAATTGCAGGCGATAAAAAAAGCAAAACGCATCGCCACTTTGAATGTGACGGTGCGTTTTTTTTGGTTCCGGGGTCTGGACTCGAACCAGAATCGACGGCTCCAAAAACCGTTGTCCTGCCATTGGACGACCCCGGAATACCCCTCTATTATAGGTCGTTCCCTTACATTGATGCAACTCCAATGTTACTAAAACTCGTATTGAATATAGAAATGATCGTAGGTCTCTGAATTTCTTGGCAGTATTAAGTGGAGGAACGGTCTCTATGGAGCAGAATTTGCGCTCCGTTACTTATTATCAAACACTTGGTTGCATCTCAAATACGCTTCTTGGCGTGGTCAAGGCAAATTTTAAGCGATTTGCTTTTGCAGCATTTTTAGCCGCACTTGGCTTGGGCATCTACTCATATGTTAGCTCGCCAGCGAAAGTTAACGTCGCAATAGTGAGGACGACTGTGTTAGACGAAACACTTGGTGCGACCGGCCGAATTCGCGGCGAAAAATCAGTTGATCTCGGACTAGACTTAACTGGCGTTGTGCGGAGAGTTTATGTAAAAAACGGCGACATCGTTCGTGCAGGCGCAATTCTTCTTTCATTGGACCAAACCGATCTCGACGGAGGTGTCGATACGGCTCGGGCGGCCTTGGGTTCGGCTCAGGCCGAGCTTGTCAGATCCAGCCGTCCGCCGCTTCGCTCAGAAGTCAGTCGAGCCAGGGCGGAACTCGAGCAGGCGAATTCGGTAGGCAATGCGCGTGTTGCCGCCGCTCAAGCGCGACTGCGTGATGTCCAAGCGGGAGCACGTAACCAAGAAATAGC
Organism: Armatimonadota bacterium; assembly: GCA_023398345.1. GTDB lineage: Bacteria > Armatimonadota > UBA5829 > UBA5829 > UBA5829 > DTKD01. Next base: position 5,463 of record JAEWSK010000164.1, read on the forward strand.
AGAAGCACAAGCCGAACTTCAGCGTCAGAAAGCGCTGCTAAGCAAGGCCGTGGCTGACTTGCATCGATCGGAACGGCTGGTCAGACAAGGCGCAATTGCTCAGACGGCTGTTGAAGACGCACGCACGCAAGTAGAAACGGCGAGCGCATGTGTTTCTGCTCAGGTGCAGCGTGTGAGTATACTCAAGTCAGGCAGCCGTCCGGCTCAAATTGCCGAAGCGCAGGCTTCTTTGGAAGAATCGAAGGCCAGCCGTGACACTAACGTCAGAGCGGCAAAAGAAGCGCTTAACACGATTTTATCTAACCCTCGACCGGAAGATATAAACGCTGCGCGTGCAAAGCTAAATCAAGCTAAGGCGGAACTCCGGCGTGCACTCGACATGCGCTCAAAATGCGTGCTTAGAGCGCCATTTGACGGTGTCGTGGCCGATATGCCGGTCGAGCAGGGGCAGTCGATTTCGCCCGGCCAGAAACTGATAGTGTTTCAAGAGATAGCCAGACCGATTGTAGAAGTCGAAACTGACGAAGGCAATCTAAAATCACTTCGTATTGGCCAAAAAGCTATTGTGAGCGCCGATTCCTACCCGGGCCAAACATTTGAGGCAACTCTATATGATTTAGGGTCGCAAGTCGATACCGACCGAGGCACTGTAACTGTCAAGCTGCGGCCTCTAAGCAGACCATCATGGCTGCGGCCCGACCTGACAGTAGACGTCAATATTATCACAAGCACAAAGGCGCGAAGAATCATGTTGCCTGCGGATACTATTACACGTCACGAAGGCAGATCGGTTGTATATGAAATTCGCGCGGGCAGGGCAGTGCCGATTACTGTAACACCCGGGGCAATCGGGCCACATGGGGTTGCTGTAAAAGGCAAACTTAGAGATGGAATGGCCGTTATACGAAATGCCTCATCCGTCGAAGCAGGCGGCAACGTCAAAGTTGTGGGATATTAGTATGCGCGGCTTTGAGATAAAAGTTGCATGGCGGCACTTGGTTATGAGTCATGGCCAGACAGAACTCACTGTCGGCGCCGTTGCCGTAGGTGTTTTGCTGGTGGTCTTTCTTTCTTCGCTTATAAATGGGCTGCAGACAGGTCTTGTTGATGATGTCGTAGGATCGATTCCACATGTGACAGTCGAAGCTGCAACGCCTGACGCAAAACCACTGTGGCAAATCGACAGCCAGTCCAACTCCATTACGTCCCTAGAAAAAATCACTACGCGCGGCGAGCGCATCGAACAATGGGATCGCGTTCAAAATGCGATACAGCATATGCGCGGCGTAAAATTCGTCGCTCCATCCGTAGAAGGTGACGGCTTGGCGACACGAGGGACAAAGACAATCGGCGCGAGAATCATCGGTGTCATCCCGGCAAAGCAAATGAAAGTTATATCGTTAAAAAATCGCATCATCGAGGGCGATTTTACTATGGTCGGCCAGCAGAATGCGGCAATTGGCGTCAAAATGGCTGATGATTTAGGGGCACATGTCGGAAGTAGAATTAGGCTGACCTCAAACCAGGGCATAACTCAAACTTATAGAATTGCAGCAATATTCGACCTTGGTATAGAGCAGGCAAACGAGTCAACAGCATATGTTGGGATTCAGGCAGCGCAGGCGATGTTCAAAACAGGCCGGGACGTTACGACATTAAGCATTCGCGCAAAGCGAATGTACGACGCAAAGCCCATCGCCGATCAAATACGGGGTGTTACGCCGCTTACTGTCACGAGTTGGATGGAGAGCAATGAGGCATTTCTCGATACACTAAAAATGCAAAATGTCGCAGCAAGTATTATTCAAGCAATGACTCTAATGTCGTCGGCGTTTGGCGTAGCGAGTGTAATGATTGTTTTCGTCGTGCAAAAGTCCAAGGACATTGGAATACTCAAGAGCATGGGAGCGACCTGCGCCCAAATTCGTCGAGTATTTATATTTGAGGGTCTTGGTGTTGGGCTTGGCGGTGCAATTACAGGATCAGGTATTGGCACTGGGCTTTGTTACCTCGCTCAGAGCCTTACGATTCCGGGCCAGACGTTTGGTGGAAAGCAGGCGACAATTGTGCCGATGCAGTTTGATATAAACTATGTGCTGATAGCTTCGGCAGTAGCGATTGTGATTGGGTTGCTAAGCAGTCTGGTTCCGGCGCACAGGGCCGCAAAGCTTTGTCCGGTGGAGGCGATACGTCGTGGATAAAAACAAGCCGATTGTGGAGGCCGTCGAGCTTGCAAAAAGCTACGGCAACGAAATCAAGACATGGGCGCTTCGTGGAGTCGATTTTAGAATCGATGCCGGAGAGTTCTTGGCAATTGTCGGTGCGTCGGGTTCCGGCAAAAGTACGCTTCTTAATATCATTGGCGCGCTGGACAGACCGAGTTCGGGAAAAATATTCATCAATGGTGTGGATACATCTAGCCTCGACGAAACTTCGCTTGCATCGCTGCGTGGGATTACGATTGGATTCGTGTTCCAGTTTCATTACTTACTTAATGAATTTACAGTTCTCGAAAATGCATTGATGCCGCAGTGGATTTGCGGTAGCTCTGCAGATAAGCAATGGGTTAAGAGCTTGCTCGAACGTGTCGGTCTGGGAAAGCGACTTAATAGTCGACCGGGTGAGCTTTCAGGAGGACAGCAGCAGCGCGTGGCAATCGTCCGTGCTTTGGCAAATCGTCCCAAGCTGATTCTTGCCGATGAGCCTACCGGCAACCTGGACAGTCAGAACGGCGCGCTTGTGTTCGATTTACTGACAGAGCTTAATAAAGAACTTGGAATCGCGTTCATGTTAGTGACACACGATGACCGCCTGGCCCAGCGCGCCCGAAGGATAGTGGCTATGGGCGATGGAAATGTCATTGCCGACTATAATGTAGACGAAGTTGAAAAAGAAGCGCAACTGCCTCAATTGAAGTGGGGTAGCAAGTGTTGACATGAGAGGATTTGAGGAATAACATACTACGGGTCTTTTTTGTCCTGCATTGAAACATTAGTGGCCTTATTCTCGTCATAGTGAATGCGACAAAAATGAGGTGCGCAACATTGGCATCTCATCAAATTGGAAAGCAGAATACCCCATGAGTTTGGATACATCGACATTTGAAGACATTGCGGATGGCTTTGCCGCGTACGCGGGTGGGAACTGTGGTGATGTTCAGCGCTATATAGTTGCACCGGCAGTTCTCGAAATGATCGGCCCAGTTAATGGCAAAGGCGTGCTCGATCTGTTTTGCGGTGCAGGATACTTTTCTCGCCGTCTCGCCTCACTGGGCGCGAGAGTCACCGCAGTCGATAGTTCCGACCGACTCATCGGTATAGCTCGTGAAATCAATGATCGTGAACACTTCCACATTGAATATGCCGTCGCAGAGCCTACAGACCTATCAGTTATAGAAGACAGTATGTTCGATGACATCGTCTGCAATATGGGGATCATGAGCATACGTGACCTTGCCGGCACTGTTGTCGAGATTGCAAGGCTGGTCAAGCTCGGCGGTAGATTTATTTTCTCTATTGTCCACCCCTGCTTTAGCATGCCCGACGCCTGTTGGCTGCGCGACCCGGACGGCAAGCTGCTCTATGAGGCAGTAGATAACTACTTCACAGAAGGCTGGTGGCCTTCCGATCTCGCAAATCCGGCAAGAGAACGTGGACGGATTAAGCACCGCATGCTTTCGACTTATGTAAATGCCCTAAGCGCGCGCGGGTTCAATGTTCGGCGGATTGTCGAGCCGCGTGTGAAACCGGATGTGCTTACACTAAAACCGCACCTTGAACCATTTACTCGTGTTCCGGCAGCGATGGTTGTTGAAGCCATCTTCCCATACCTATAGTGAGCGGCGGGGGCATGGCAAAAACAAAAACACGAATCACACTCACCGTCTCCATTTTTTTTCTGGTCATTGGTGCGCTGATATTTCCTCGACTGCCTGCCGATGTCGATGCTGATAAGATTATCGACAAGGTGCTGCAAGTCAAAAACTCGCCTGAGATCGTGGACGAAATTTCCAAAGCGCGCCACGAGTCCTGTAAACCCATTCTTGAAGGCTCTGATTCAATTGACGGACATGATTCATGGGCAATTAGATTTAAGCCGCCAGTTCGGAAATACCCTTGGATCGAAGTATGGGTAGACAAACAATCGAGCGTTGTTCTTGCATATAAAGAACTGGGTCGGCGCAACGGTCGCGTTGTAGTACTCCGTCAATCCCCCAAGTCATAAATTTCGCTTACTTCACACATCTAATTGCCAAGCATTAAGATCGCCCACACGCCACCTGCCTCCTAGATGCCCGATTCGGTTTGGGTGTATTCGACTAGGGGAAGTATTGTTGAAATTCCCTCGCGTAATCGGAGGCGGCCTGGTGAGTATTCAAGACGAAGTTCTTGCCTGGATGGTGCGCAATGCTATAGCGCGTGACAAACGAATTGGCGGACTGGCGATAGCTGTGCGTGTGGCTCACGGCGAAGTTTCACTAAAGGGCATTGTAGATGATAACGATCAGCGTGAACTTGCTCAGTTAGTCGCCCGCGGCATTTCAGGCGTGCGAAGTGTAAATGTCGATGAACTGCATATAAAAGAGGTGGCGCAATGAACTGGGGGCATTTCTCAGACGACGGTCGAGAGTATGTAATCACACGTCCAGATACACCCCGACCTTGGGCGAATTATCTCACAAACGGCCGCTACTGTGCGATATGCTCAAATACCGGCGGCGGGCATTCGTTTTTTGATACTTCGGGCTATAATCGCATCTCGCGCGCTTACGCGCCAACTGTAATTCTTCAGGACAGGCCGGGGCGATATGTGTATCTCAGGGATGCAGATACCGGAGAGTTTTGGAGCGCCAACTGGCAGCCGATATGTGGTGATACATCTGGTTTTGAGTCGCGACATGGGCTAGGTTATACAAAACTATCTTATTCATCACATGGTATAGACAGCTCGATTACATACTTTGTGCCGCCGCGCGATGACTGCGAGGTGTGGGTGGTCACACTGAAAAACACCTCGGCTAAACCCCGGCGCATCCAAGCATTTCCATATCTAAAATGGGATATCGCAAACTCAGCATACAATGCCACCGAGGCGAGCTTTGCGGCGCTTTTTAACGAGGCAATTGTTGAAGACAGCACCATTTTTGTAAGCACGCGTTTTTGGAACATCGGACTTGGCGGGGTGGGCAATCCAAACGCAAGATGGGACAAATGGGCATTTATGACATCCAGTGCGCCACTTGAAGCGTTCGATTGCTTTGACGAATCGTTTTTTGGAATGTATCGCAATTTGGACAATCCCATAGCAATTGAGGAAGGGCGTCTGCGTAACAGTCAAGGGCAAGGTCGAGACATAATGGCTGCGCTGCAGCACAGCTTTGAAATCGCGCCGGATGAGGAAGTGCGTTTTATTGTCTTGATAGGTGTTGCATTTAGACAGGAAGACGCGTATGTGCTCAAACGCCGCTATGATACATGGCAAGAAGCTGAACGCGGACTTGCAGAAGTGAATTCTTACTGGGAGCACTATCTTAATCGAACAATTGCTCAGACGCCGAGCAATGAGTTCGACTTGTCATTTAACGTCTGGAATAAGTACCAGGCGTGGGTCACATCGCGCTGGAGCAGGATGGACTCGTACTATTTAGGCGGCAGCTCCATAATAGGCTTTAGGGATAGCTGGCAGGACATGCTTGCGATCCTGCCAAACGATACTGACTGGGCGCGTGAGCGCACGATCTATCTCCTCGAACACCAATTTCCAGACGGCAGCACGCTTCATAATTGGGACCCGCTGACCAACATCGGCGTCAAAACCGGCCACTCGGACGACCCAATGTGGCTTGTTTTAGGCGTGATTGAGTATATCAAAGAATCCGGCGATCTGATGTTTCTCGATCAGTCGGTTAGATATTATGACAGCGGATCAGAGACGGTGCGCCAGCATGTTCTTCGAGCGCTTGACTACACTCTTGCACACATGAGTGAGCG
>JAEWSK010000167.1 GCA_023398345.1 Armatimonadota bacterium
GGTCAGGCTATGAGATGGGCGATAGGATCGTCAATCTTACTGCATTCCCGCCGAGGGCATTCAAACAAAGTAAATTGATGGGGTTTCTTGAGTCTAAGTTTTCTGGAATACTGGCCCTGCCTGCGAACGAGCTTTACAAAAGCAACGCAGATGATTTCGTTGAGAAGATAGTCAAGTTCAAACCCAGAATGCTTCGTGGCTATGCGTCCTCGCTTTACTATTTAGCGCAGTTGATGAGAGAGAAGTCCCTTAAAATCAATGTAAACTCAGTATGCACGACAGGCGAGACTCTGTTCGATTTTCAGAGAGAACAAATGGAGTCAGTTTATGGCTGCAAGGTTTTTGATGGATACGGCGGCGAGGGAATGGAGATTGCGGCCCAGTGTGAAAACGGGTTATATCACGTTAATGCGGAAAATGTGATTTTGGAGATTGTGGGCGCAGATGGAAGCGAGTGTCCGCCTGGCACAGAGGGCCAGGTTGTGCTGACCGATCTCAATCATTACTCTATGCCATTTATTCGATATAACATTCAGGATGTTGCAGTTCGCACCGATGAAGTATGCTCTTGCGGAAGGGGACTACCGACGCTAAAAAGGCTGTCAGGTAGACTTGTTGATATTGGAATGACTCCTTCTGGGAAAGCAATATACATGCACTCATTTTCAGTAATATTCAGAAAGTTTTCGCGCAACGTCAAAAATTTTCAGGTTGTCCAAGAACGGCCAGATCTGTTTGTGCTGAACTTGGTTCCTGGCGAAGATTTCGAGGCAGTGCAAACGGAGATCCGTTCTGATATTCAGGACTACTTGGGGCCGGATGTAGAAGTTAATCTGGTGTTACTTGATGCAGTCCATACAACAAATGGCGGAAAGAGGCGCATGTTTATCTCAAAATGTGGCGTGAATGCCACGTCTGAGGTGGAATAGCGGTGAACAAATTGAGAGAGCACAAGCTCAATATTTGTATGGTTGCTCCATTTCCTCCAAGAAAAGGGGGGGTGACTGTGCAGTCAGCTCTTCTTACTCGATATCTGAAAAAAAGCGGTGTCCGTGTGCTGAAAGTTGATACGAATTTACAGTGCTTGCGCGTTCGCGGTTTTGGGCCTTTGAGACTTGCTTTGCAGCCATGGGTTGTGCTTTTTCGCCTGCTGATCCAAATTCCAAAGTGTGATGTTGTGCACTTTCATGCAGCGTCATTTTGGGGATATATGCCTACCTTTATTGGTATACCGATTGCACTGTTATTCCGAAAGCGCAGCGTGGTGAGTTATCATGGTGGGAAGGGGCCGCGTTTTTTTGACAGGTGCGGCTGGTTTGCCAAAATGCCACTCAAGGTTTGCACAGTGGCTACTGTTTGCTCGGACAAGCTCTATGAGGAGTTTCATGCGAGAGGTATTAAAGTAGAGCTTCACCACAATCTATTTGAATCAACGCGGTTTAAATTTTGCGAGAGGGCAAACATCGGGCCCAATATATGCTGGATTAGGTCGCTTGATGAGATATATGATCCTCTTGCGGCTATAAAGTCTTTTGATTTATTACGGAAGCGCTACCCTAATGCATCGCTTACGATGGCCGGCAATGGTCCAATGCATGCGATGCTGGCTGATTATATTTCCAGACATGCGATATCAGGTGTAACCCTGGCCGGCCGGTTGTCAGCAGATGATGTTGCTAGACTGATGTCTGAAAGTTCAATATGTCTGAATACGAGTCACTGTGACGGATTGCCCACTGCTCTTCTTGAGGCGGCGGCGACCGGAATTCCCATTGTGACAACTAAGGTGGGCGGTATAGCCACCCTCTTTAAAGATGGCGAGAGTGCGGTTTTTGTGGAACCCGGTGATTGTGAGGCAATGTCCGACGCAATATGTTGGCTTATCGAAAATCCCGATAAGGCGAAAGCTATGGGCGTTGCTGCGCGCGATGTATCAGAGAAATACACATGGCATCGAAATAGCGCAGAATATGAACGCTTCTATGGACTTGCTAAAGGCACTTTTTCAGGAATTGTATAGCTGTTGTGAGATTAAAAATCAATGAGTAAACTCAGATTTTGCCTGGCTGGCGAATACCCGGCGGATATATCTAGGATCGGCGGTGGAGTGCTTAACGTCATGTATCTGCTGGGGGAGACCTTTGCAGAGCGGGCTGATATAGAGTTTCACTTGGTCGGATTTGCAAAAGGTTTTGATGGCATTACGGTAGTCGAACGTCCAGGCATGATATTTCATCGTATCGGCCAATCAAAAAATCACATAGTTCCAAATATGCTGACTCAAGCAGCAAAACTCGTGCCGGTATTGCGTGAGATTAAGCCAGATGTGGTGAACAGTCATAGTTGTGTCGCGACTGAAGCTGCTGCAATGGCTGGCTGTAAGGTCGTGCATACGGTTCATGGTGTTATTCACAATGAGGTCAAGTATCTACGCGGTAAGGACGGGCTGGCTGCAAGGCTTCATAGTTTTATTGGGTGCAAGGCTATGAGCAAAGCGGATGCAGTGATTTCCGTTGCTCAGTATGGACTGGACGCCTATGCTCGTTGTATTAATTGTCCAACTGAGACGATCGGTGTGCCGATTGAGGATATGTTTGCCCAGGTCTCGCCACTAATATCAAGCAAGAGTATTGTTTTTGCAGGTGGCATAAGTCGGCGAAAGAACTTAAGCGCGCTGGTTAAAGCAATGCCATCGGTTATTTGCAAGCATCCGGATGCCGTGCTTTGTGTATGTGGAGGAGTTAACGATCGGCGCTATAAGCATGACTTGGATACGTTTATTCGCGCGAATGGCATTAGCGATGTCGTGCGATTTCTTGGTGTTGTAGACAGGCAAGAGTTGGCGGGTCTGCTTGAGCGCTCGGTTGCGCTTGTTCTTCCGTCATATCAAGAAACTTCGCCCGGTGTGATATGTCAAGCTATGGCAGCCGGTAGAGTGCCTGTGGCTTCGTTTACAGGTGGAATTCCAGAAATGATAGAAGACGGTGTGACGGGCTTTTTGGT
>JAEWSK010000221.1 GCA_023398345.1 Armatimonadota bacterium
TTTCTTTTGTGCGCAACTCGGATATATTTGAATACTCGCCGTATGAAGTCTCGCCGTAGTTGGATTCAATAGCCCCTATGTCTGGCTTTGCTCCCGCGTAAGGCAAATAGACATTTACTCCGGCGTCGATTGCAGGAGAGTCCGGAAGCAAACTGTAGTTACGCGTCTGCGCGCTCAAAAACATAGGATCGGCGTTAATTTCTCCTACACCTTCCGAGACGTTGCCGGAGTAGTTCGTGTATGTGGTGTACGTGCTATAAAACAGATTGCATGTGTTTGTAATAGTCTGAGAGGCTTGAATGCTAAGTGCAAATTTCCAGATATTGTAGAAAATATTATTTTTAACTATCGAATTGCCGGATTCCCACGCGTGGACTCCTGCCCAAGCGTTGGCAAATGTGTTGTTATATATCTTGATCCCTTTTCCCCAGGGAGACATAACGCATGGAGCCCACAATCCGGTAGATGGCCATGAATCTAAACTCGCAGTGCCGATATTGTATATGATGTTGTTTTTGATCGTAGTATATTGTGAGGCCGAATTGTATATGCCGGCGCACCAACTTGCCCATGCGTCTCCGGATGTGTCGCCGTAGTGCATGTCATGTATTATGCAGTTTTTGACTGTGTTGTGATGGCAATAGCAAGATGTGTCCCATGAAGACCCGTCGAAATACACCCCCCATTGACACCCTTTGATCTCAAAACCGTCAATCACCACATAGCGCATGCCCACGCTAACAAAAAAACCATAAGATGTGCCGCTGTATGCGCTCTGATCGATTATTACTTTGCCGTTTGCACGATATGTAATCGAAGATGACGTTGATGTACCGGAGCAATTTGCAAGAACAACGCCGCTGGCGCTGCTCTGCGGATAAGTTCCAGCTTCTACAATGACTGTGTCGCCTGCTTTGAGTATGCCTGCGGCGTCACCATGGTTGATAGTTTTCCATGCGGAAGTTGTGCTGAGGCCCGAGTATGAATCATTGCCTTGCAAAGAAACATAATACGTGGTTGCGTTTGCATAACCAGCAAGGGCCATAACACAGGAGGCAACAAGGAGGAATCTTTTCAATGCCGAAGTAGTAAACAGCATTTAATACACGCCTTTCTTTGACATAAAAAGCCGAAGCATCTTGCTTCACAGTCAACACAGGCATGGGTCCGATTTTACAAGTGCCAAATATTCAAATTATAGACACCAAATCGGTCGAGCGCATCCAATAAGTCATCTCGATGTGCGTAGGGTCAGCCGAATTTCAATACATGCATTAGAGTAGCACGCAAACAAATTTGAGACCATCTCCTAAAAACCTAACACGGCAGGTCGCACCACACCTAAACTATCAATACCACAACATTGGCAATCAGTCAACATCAATTTGGCAACTTACCGTACCAAACTGCGCAAATGTGTTCAGATCAACAGAGACTGCGATCTTCACCGCCAGGCTCCCATAAGGTATAATTCCCAAAAGTAGTCTATGTGAATATTGCAAGCACCTTGATAATTGCTAATTTGCATTTCCCGGCTCTTGCTAGTAGAATTGAACTATCCCAAGGATGGAGTCGGATGAGTAAGGCAATACGATATTTAATGCTTATCGGCGCATGCCTCGCGGTCTTCTCATTCGCATGGGCCGAAACAGTTCCGGCAAGAATTCTGATCGGCGCCAGCGAGGCTCCCCTTTCGCCTGCTCCCATTTACGACGGCGCCGGCGTTCTCGCGCCTCAATATATTATCCAGCTTCTTGGCGCAAGTTGTGTCGCATCGTCCGACGCCGAGACACTTTTTGTGACGAGCGCAAATGGCGACACCGCGACGATAAAGACAGTCGAAGTGAGCGGCACGCGCATGGTCCCCGTCGATAAACTCATTGCGCTGATAGGCGGCGAGAAGCGTTGGAATGCCGCCAAGCGCACGCTCACAATCATTGCGCATCTCAATTCAATCGAATTCGATAATGACGTTCTCACCGCCCACTGCTCATTTCCTGTCCGCGCAGTTGCCAAGATTTGGGACGGCAAGATAATTTTAGATATTGCAAACACAAAAGTGATGTCTGAGGCTAAAGAAGTCTACATTGGCACGGCAAATGTGCAAAAGGCCAGGCTCGGCCAACCCAATGACACCACAGCGCGCATCGTGCTCGATTTGAATAAGCCAATAGGCTGCAAGCTAGAAACAACCGAGCCTTCAGCGCAAATTTCGCTGAGAGTAGGAGAAGATTTGACCCCGGGCCCAGCACTGGCGACATCTTCATCTGCTGTTGCGTCAAACATTATTGAAGGCGTTACTATTCAGGGCTTGGATGATAGGTCATTTAATGTTGTAATAGCGACTTCCGGTAAGATAAAGACGAGCGGTTCGCTCAAGATCAGTCCACCGCAGATAGTAATAGACCTGCAAAAAGCAAAATTGGCTGACTCCTGCGCTGTCACGGGCACATACCCCTGCGCAAAGATCGAACTGTCAAAAACGTCTGCGGGCGTCCGATTAGTTGCAAAACTCGCGCGCCCACTTGCATATTCGACTCAGACAAGCGATACTCAAGTGACAATTTGCGTTCGTCCGCCGGATAATTCTGACGGAAAGCTTTCGGGCAAGTTCATAGTGATAGATCCAGGCCACGGCGGCACTGATAGTGGAGCCCAATCGGGCGGCGCAAAAGAAAAGAACTTAAATATTCAACTCTCAAATGACTTGGCCGCTGCGTTGACTAAGCTGGGCGCAAAAGTCGAACTAACGCGCGATGGCGACTACAACATGGGCCTTAAGGCGCGCCCCGAACTGGCGGCAAAGCGCGACGCTGATTTCTTTATCTCTTTGCACTGCAATTCAAATCTTGTGCCCAACAGCGCAAGCGGCATTGAAACCTATTACCATATGCAGGAGCCTAGTCCTAAAATACTCGCCTGCGCGATTCACGACGGCGTGTGCAAATTTACAGGCATGTGCGATAGGAATCCACGAAGCGACCGTTCACTTTATGAAAGTGGACTGGCGGTTCTTAGAGGGCTTTCAAAAACCGGCATACCCGGCATTCTGCTGGAGTGCGGGTATATAAATAATGAGTCGGATCGAAAAAAGCTGCTTAGTTCCGACTACCGCGCAAAACTCGTCGCGGGAATAATTGCGGGCCTCACAGCCTACATCGAAGGAACGCCAATAGAGTAGGGCGTTCAATATACGAGGGAAACAGTGGCAAAACGAAGAAAAAAAACTAAAGGCGCCAAATGGTTGTTCATATTGGGTGTGGTGCTGGTAGTTGGAGCCGCCGCAGGCGGGCTTTATCTAACGGATAAACTGAAAGTAAATCCCACTCCGCCAAAGCAAAAGCCTGTAGTTACAGTGGAGCAAAAGCCCATTGCTGAGATGCGCCGTGTGTTTATATATTTGCCCAGGCAAGACTCAAAAGGCTTTCATCTTGAGCGTGTAACTAGGGCGACGCAGCAAAAGGGCGACTTAATGGATGCCGCTATAAAATATCTGTTAGCAACAAACAAAGAAAGCGGCATTGTGGGCGGGCTTATTCCTGCTGATACAAAGCTGATTTCGCCGATTAAGGTAAACGAAGGCGTAGCGACTGTCGATTTCAGTCGGGAATTTACAAATAATTTTTCCGGCGGTTCGGATCAGGAAGCACTTACGGTAAACGCAATCGTCCACACGGTCGTTTCTAATGGTGGTGGAAAAGTACAAAGTGTACGTATACTTGTGGAAGGGAAGACGGTCGAAACACTGGGTGGACATCTTGATCTCACTGAGCCGGCACCGGCGGACTCTACCCTGCTTCGACCCGGCAGTATAAGGTGACATCCGGTATTGGAATGTTCGATTCAGGGCTTGGCGGACTGAGTGTAGCTCGCCAAGTGCTCGAAAAACTCCCCAATGAAAAGATACTTTACTTCGCGGATAACGCACATGTGCCCTACGG
>JAEWSK010000236.1 GCA_023398345.1 Armatimonadota bacterium
AAATTGCATCTTTGCTGCGGCCACCGGTCAGCACGGTAATACTCTCACAGCCCCACTTCGCGCACAGTGCGTCGCACAAAAAATGCAGCGGAGCCGCACCACATCCGCCCGCAACAACAATATGCTCTGCAGGAGAATCCCCAAGATCAAACCCGCGCCCCAGCGGCCCGACAACGCTAATTTTTTGCCCTGCAGGAATGTGTCGCAGCAGTTCGGTGCCGCGCCCGACAACTACATACAACAGCGAAAAAACGCCGTTTGCAGGATCAGTTGCATGTATTGAAAACGGGCGTCGCAGCAGTGGATCGGTGGTCTTTGAGACTTGGACATTTACGAACTGGCCCGCGACCGCATCGCGCGCAATATCCGGACATGCTAACCGAGTGCGATACGTTCCAGGCGTGATCTCAGTCTGCTCAATTATCTCGCAGTCATAAATAGATATCATACTGAATATAGAATTGTCCATGCGCGCGGCAAAGTCCTGCGATAAAAAAAACGGGCGGAGCCAATTGGCTCCACCCATTTTTTGCTTGCAATATCTAGTTTCAATGACAAAAGATGTCAGTAGCGGTTCGAATAAATATCACCGGCTTGCCGCCGACTACACCAACCAGACCTGTCACTGTCACATTGCCGGAAGACGGAGGTGTTACACTTCCGCACAGCACCTTGATGCCGGAAATGGCACCGTCGAGAAGTCCGCTTCCATCGTCAAGATAGAAGTATTTGTTGTTATCGTCGGTTGTGTTGGCGTTGCCCGCTGTTCCAGCGATGCGAACCAGCATACCCACGTTATATAGGCCCGTGCCTCCGGTAATGCTCGGAGTGTTTGCATTGACCTGCTTACCACCGACGGAGCGCTCAATCACACCCAAAGGCTTGATCGCGTCAACTGCGCCATTATCGGTAACAGCAGTTGCGTTTAAAACGCGCTGACCGCTCGAAGAATCGAGTGAGCCAGTCACGTCTACGCTGTGATTTTGCGCAGGCATTGTGCCGGAATAGACCACCTTGATTGCAGAAGAACGATCAGTCTCCTCAATCCAAAACGCATTGCCAACAACGCCGGTAACTGTTTTTTCGACCATTTTATAAAAAGGGCCGTTTGTAAGCTCCCATAGATCGCTGACCCTTTCCACCAGTGTCGCACCGGATGCGAAGTTTGCGACTATGGTTCCGGCGCATGTTGCGCCAGAGAATGTGGCAGTAGCTGAGAGTGAATTTGAAAAAGTGCCGCCGGCGGTTGACGTCCAGCCCACAAAAGAAGATCCGGGATCCGGAATTGCCGTCAATTGAATTATTTCGTCCTGATCGTAAAGGCCATTCTTCTGAGCAAAAGCAACGCCATTTACCGATACGTTAATATCACCGCCCGTTGCCTCAAATGTAAGCTGCCTTGGAGCACCTAAAAGTGAAATTGTGTCGCAGCGAAAGTCGTCGCCATATGCTGAAGAAGATAGACCGAGCCCCACGCTGACAGCGCCTAACGAAAGCGCACTAGTGACAGACTTTGTGAGTGATGGCTCTCCATCAACGTAAAGATTTACACTTTTTGTGGGAGTCTCTTTATAAAATAATTCCAGACGGTGCCAGCCGACCGACCTTAGCGCCGATCCGGCGTACCACGATGACAACCCTCCCCCTGTTATCTTGCATGCGTATTTGGAATTTCCGCCCATAGTTGAAGTGTTTACTCCCGCAGCCAGCAGAACGGTTGAGTTTGTCGTGCTTGCGTGTATCTGCACAACCGGCGCGTCGCCGACATAAGCAAGACTTGAGTCATAAAGCCAAAACCGAAGGGCACATGGCCCGGATGTGGCAGAAAACCCCTGGCAGACCCTATTTTGCCGATTTGTGTAGCCCCACGCTCCCGGTTGGCTGTGTACCTCGCCCGTAGTTAAGATCGATGGAAACGTGTAGCTATCTTTATAGCTCATCCACCCATCAATTGAATCACAACCATTCGACCAGATTACTGCAGCGCTCGCAGGCGCATGTGCAACCGCTGCCGCACACACTGCCGTTGCAAGCAACAATCTAGTAATAGCAATTGTCGCAGGCGCCGCCTTACATATAAGTCGTCCCATCTTCAATGTAACTTGCCCTCCTAATTACTTCGATGCAAAACACCAAACTAATATCACGCTCTGCTGCTAACTGTCAATTAAGAATGTCTATAGACCACAGCGTTTTTATAAAAACGCTGTGGTCTATAGAATTACGTTATGTGGAATGAATACTCATTATGCCTGCGCCCATTTCTGTACAGCCAACACGACATTGATCGTTGGCAATTACTGGACGACATAGCAAAGACAGAGCTTTCAAGATTGATAGTCGAGACAAAAGACGAGAAAGACCGGCATACAAACAGCCGACAACTTGACACTGAGACGAGACAACGGGTATAATTTGACGGATACACAGACTAGGCAATCAGCAACCACACGTGCGTGTACTGGGGTTTGGCCATGTAGCTACACATTATCCCTTGAAAAAGGTGGTATAGCAGCGTTGCCAATCCTCTTCCGCCAATGACACGGTGCTAAATGCCCGAATTTTGTCGATGGAGGAGGGATTATGGTTGGCACAGGTTCAAGTAAGACCTAATGAGAGTCTGGACAGCGCTCTGAAGCGTTTCAAAAAGGCGCTTCAGCAGACTGGTGTTCTCAAAGAAGCTCGTGAGCATGAGCACTACGAGAAACCGAGCGATAAGCGCCGCAAGGCCGAAGCAGCAATGCGTCGAAAAGCCAAGCGACGAGCGTAGTCCCTTATATGGCGCTTGAGAGTATCGCGCCGAAATGGGGTATGTAGGTGTCCAGGAGCGGACCTATGTCGCTAACAGAAAAGCTTCAGGAAGACATGAAGCTTGCAATGAAATCTAGGGATGCGTCGAGGCTATCGACCATCCGGCTTCTTAGATCGTCGGTGAGCTACGCCCAGATCAACAAGGGCGCTGAGCTCACCGATGATGAAGTCTTAGAGGTGCTTTCCCGAGAAGCCAAGCGGCGCAAGGAGGCGATTGAAGCCGCCGAAGCCGGGGGGCGCTCCGACGTCGCCGACAGCGAGCGCGTGGAGCTTGATATTATTAGCGAGTACCTGCCAAAACCGCTCGAAGAGGCCGAAATTGAAGCCATCGCACGAGAGGTTATCGCTGAAGTAGGCGCTAGCGAGCTTAAAGACCGCGGAAAGGTCATGGGGCCGCTTATGCAGCGGATTCGTAGCAGGGCTGACGGCAAACTTGCCGGACAGGTTGTAGAAAAGATACTGCGAGGCTGAGAAGCAAACGGTTTGCGGCATTGTGTCGCAGACAGTATTTGCTCTACATATATGAAACTCTTCAAGCCCCTTGCCACCATACGGGGCGCTAAAAAGAACCCCGAAAAGATCGCTCCCTGTTCCAAAGTGGACTTCCGCAGGACTGGGCTGGCGTTTGCTACTATATCCATCTTGTCGGTGCTGCTTTCAATTCCTATGCTACCCAGCAGAATCGGCCTAAAAGTTGGCGATATATGCCCTGAAGATATTATTGCGCCCCGCACGGCCAGGTATCTCGACGAAGCCGAGACCGAACTGCGCAGAAGCAAAGCCGCCGCTGGAATAACTCGAGTCTATGAGCCGATCCCCACTGCTGCCGATCAAACAGCAGGAGCTGTTAGAGCAACATTTGCCGCAGTTGAAGCCGCGAGAAAAATGCCCGCGTCAAAACCGCTCGACGAGAAAGTGGCAGAGATACGAAAACGACTGCGCACTACGACGGGATCACGCATATCAGATGCAGCCCTAATATCGCTTCTCAAAATCGATTCAAACTCTTTTGCACAGATAGAATCCGACGTATCGCAGCTTGTCACTTCGGCCATGACTCGCGTCATTCACGATGATCCCGCTGACTTTCGCGCGGCCCAAAGACAGATCGCGGCAGAAGCCAGGCATGCAGTCGGCAATTCTCGAACGGCCGCGATTGTAGGCGAATTGGCCCAAGACGCACTGCGGCCAAATCAAATTTATGACGTAAAAAGCACCATCGCCCAGCAGGAAGATGCGCGGGAGAGGGTGCTGCCGGTTTACATTACAATTACGCAGGGAGAAGTGGTTGTCGCGAGAGGCGAGCCGCTTTTGCAGGATCACATTCAAAAGCTCGAAGCGTTGGGATTGAGAAACCCCAAGATCAACTATCGCACGGTGGCGTCTATTGCAATGCTGGTGACGATGGTCGTACTGCTTGTGGGCGGATATCTGTCGATTTATTACCCCGCAGTTTACAACAACACAAAGTCCCTGCTGCTGCTTTCGCTTTTAGCCATTATCGGAACCCTCGCGCTCAGAATAAGCGGGAGTCTGCTTGGAGTGCCGCTTACGCCGGTGCAGGTGGGCTATCTCGGCGTGCTGTGGGTTGTTACGGTTGGAATGCTTGTATCGGTTCTTGTAAATGCACAAGTGTCGGTCGTAATAGCTGCGCTGCTGTCGATTGTTCTGTCGCTGATGCTAAGTGGCGAGTTGCGTTATGCCGTCATCTCGTTTATGATGGCGCTGGTGGGCATTTGCAGCGTAGCAGACATTCGCGACCGCACCGACCTTGCGCGTACGGTCGGCGCACTGGCGGTGTCTGGAATCGCATTTGTATTGATACTGGGCGGGCTCAACAACGATTCGGCATCTGCGATACGAGTCGGCACTTTTTGGGCCAGCGTGATAGTGCCAATAGGCGCAGGGGCGATATTTTTGATTGGGACAGTGCCGCTTGAGCGGCTTTTTGGACTGACCAGACACCTTTCACTGCTCGAACTTGCCGATACGAACAAACCGCTTTTGAGACGATTGGTGATGGAAGCGCCCGGAACATATACGCACTCGATGGCGGTCGGACATTTGGCCGAGACGGCGGCGCAGGCCATTGGGGCAGATGCGCTGACGGCACGCGTTGCATCTTATTATCATGACATCGGCAAAATTCGCAGACCGCATTTCTTCATTGAAAACCAAAATATCGAAAATGCGCACGACAGGATAAACCCGACATTGAGCGCGTTGGTAATCACCTCGCACATCAAGGACGGGGTGGAAATCGCAAGGG
>JAEWSK010000238.1 GCA_023398345.1 Armatimonadota bacterium
AGCCAGAGCGGTCTTAACTCCGCTCGCGCTGCCACCGGCAAAAACGGATGATTTAATTACACCCGTTGTCGGGTCGATGATCTGGCCATTGAGATCGACAGACGCGCGCGTGAAATCTCCAATTGAAAATATTTTGTATCCGACCGCTCCCTGAATGTCTTTTACTTGAGTGCGGCAGTTTAGTTCGAGCAGCGCGGTTGCACCGAGCAGTTCGTCTTTTTGTGGCCTTGTTTCAGGCTTAATGCCGGGCAGGTTTTGTTCGGCTTGAACATCTTGCATTCTCTGGCCGCGCACAACCAGCGTCCAGCCCTGCTTAAGTAATTTGTCCTCGATGAGCGCGGGGAGCCATTCGCGCACTTGCTCGCTGTAGCGCCCTTCAACATTGAGCTTCATCACCGCGACCCTCTTTTCGGGGACAGGGCAGCCGATTTGATAGGTCGGAGGCGATGTCACGTCTTGATTTGAATTAACTGCTGTGGCCGAAGCGCATATAAGTATAAATAGGGCGGTATATAGCGCTGCATTCATAAGTGTCACCATTTAAGCCGCATGTCACTGCGTGCGATTAGCCGTCCGGCTTACGAGGGTAACTTTCCCTTATAACGCTGCGTCAAAACGGAGGTAGATATGGTAACAGCAGTGCAGGAGCGCGCAAAGGTCGCTATAAATAAGGCCGAGCAAACTATCCGTGAACTTGAGCAGACCGTTGAATCGATGCCGTCAAAGCCCGAAAAAATCGGTTCGCCCTGGCTGCTGGGGGCGGCATTGGGGTCAATTGTCTTTTCAATTGCGCTCTTTTCGCGCAACAGAAAAGAAGATGCGCTGTTTGTAGGGTTGTGGGCGCCGACTTTTTTGGCTTTGGACTTATTCGAAGACAGACTTAAGCTTCGCCGAAAAACTTAGGCTGCTTTGCGCTGCTGTTTGGGCGCATACGTATTTACAGTGATAGTATTGCCGATGATGCGATCGTGTTCCTCATAGATGCTGTCGGTGTCTCCGCGATCCATCAATCGCCTTAGTGCATCGACTACCGTTGGGTCAAACGTGCGTCCGGCGCTGCGGTTGAGTTCGCTCATTAGCTCTTCTTGGGGCATGCGGTCGCGATATGGTCTGCGCGAGCGCATAGCGTCAAACGAATCCGCAACGACGAGTATTCTCTGCATTAGTGGCTGTTCCTGCGCTGAAAGCGCGTCGGGATAGCCTTTGGCGTCCAGCCTCTCGTGGTGGTGCAAAATAAGGAACAGCACCTCCTCGCTCAGGCCGAGCGGTCGGCATATTTCTTCGCTGACAATCGGGTGTCGCCGCATCGTTTCCCATTCTTCGGCTGTAAGCTTACCGGCCTTGCGCAATATCGCGTCGGGCACACCGATTTTGCCGATGTCATGCAAAAGCGATGCGTTGCGCAGTGCATCTAAGCTCTCAGGTGGCAGTTTCAACTCTTCAGCCATCATGCATGCGACCTGCATCACTCTTTGAGAATGGCCTCTGGTATATTCATCGCGCGCTTCCAAGCCCTTTGCAAGACTTTGCAAAGTGCGCAAAAACGACTGCTGCAAACCTGTGTAAAGTCGCAAGTTTACTATAGCCGCGCCTGCAATTGCTGCAAAGATGCGCAGTATGTCTACGGCGTCGTCGCCGAAATCTTCGCCTGTGTATGCCCAGACTATCAGCACGCCGAGCACTGTGTTGTCGCTGTCGGAACCGGATTCGGCCGATTGTCCCAGCAGAGGGACTGCAATCGCGGCGCGCTCGCCTGCGGTGTGGCTGTCGTCCTCTCCAGGCTTGCCGCCGGCTCGCACGAGAAATTCACGCCGGCTGCCCAAAACCCAGTTTGCGTAGGATCGAAGCTGATTATCCGGCGGGGCGGCCTGACCTGCGCCCGTTCCTGCATTGTAAAATGCTTCACATTCGAGTTCACTGTTTTCGTTGTTAATAAGCAGCAGCTCGCCGCCCGCAGTTTTAGTTTCATTGACGGCGGATTCGAGGACGTAGAGGGCGAGCTCATGCACATTTCTAAAACTCGTGAGTCGAGCGCCGCAGTCCAAAATTGCCTGCAAATATGATCCGCGCTCCGAAGCCAGATCTTCACGTGACCGGCTCTTGGCAATGTACAGCGACACAAGCAGTCCAAAAACAATCGCTCCGCTTCTAATGCACACTGCAGTCAGAGCCGAAGTCAGTCCCGCAAGAGGCTCAACGGCAATAATCGTCGCAACTGCGTTTGTTGTAAGCACACCTGTGCCCATAATTGCCAGCTTGCGTGTGTCGCTGCATGTAAATCCAAAGCTGACGAGCACAAACCAATAGAGCAGATATGCAGGAGCTTCCGAATGGCCTGAAAATATTACTGCGAGGCTGATTACAACTACATCGAGCAACCTGCTGACAATAGCTGCTTTTCTGCCCCACTGTCCAAATCTTAATGGATCTTTTAAACAATAGGTCAGCACGCTGTTATATACGGCAATAAGACCGAGCATGCTGATTGTAAGCATACGCGACATGTTATCGGCAGTGGTTACAAAGCCAAGCATTATAACCAGCCACCGAAGCGATGCGATCAATTTTTCAGAGCGTCTACGTTTTTCCATAAAGATATTTGAGCCAAAGATTCAAAGTCCGTGTGCACGGCGGTCAATCTATAATGTCTTTTTCGGATGAAAACGCACAGATGATTAGAGTCCTGGTAAAGACAATCGTCTCATTATGTCGAGATTCATCCCCGAATCGCGCCAAAAATTGCATGAATTGTCTGTATACACATCATCACTTGCAATAGTCCCGACTATTGTCCTTTGTCCCTGCATAACTATTCGACTGCTCTTATCGGACTTGTGAGCATAAAGCGCAGCAACTACATATTGCGCGCCCGATTGTAACGTGATCGTCTTTGAGGTGATTAAAGCGAGATATGAATTGGAGTTATTGTTTATAAGGTTGCTGGCAACTGTAATATTGCCGGTTGCGACAATGGTGATGCCGCTGCGATATACGCCGTAGTTCAAATTTACTATCGCATTGCCGTTGACGTATAACACGACGTCCGACGCATAAGAAAGCGACGTAAAAGTGACGCTGCTGTAATAAGTATTTGTAGCAATCGAGCTGTAATAACTGTAATCTATATCGGGAAATGCAATCGGCGGGCTGGAGCTATATTGCGGCGTCACGTAGCCTCTGGTTGTTATTGTTCCAGTGCTCCACACTCCTTGGCTGATGCTGTTGGAATAGTTATTTATTGTAATAGAGTCATTGGCGCGGATGCCGCGATTTTGTGAATTGCAGTTCAGTTCCGTACTGGTCTCGATTTTGCCGTTTTCACACCAAGCGTAGTGATAAGGAAGTGGGCCGAGCGTGACTCGTTTTACTGTGAATTTATGAGTGCCGCAAGTTCCAGTAGATGTAATGAGCATAGTCGAGCGATCTCTCGCACCGTCATCGATGGCTTCGACACTGAAGCTGCCTGTGTCGAGTGTCACGTTTGCCGAATAGGGTAGAGGCTGGGCTTTATAATGAACCTGCCAGTAAGCATAATCCACGCCTGCCTGAGCCAAATCCATTGCCGCGCTTTTTTTTGCGCGGGAGCTTTCGCCGAGATAATAAGAATTGGCCGCCTGCAGCATTGCAAGCGCAAGCACGCTTCCAACCAGCATTGTCACAAGCGCAAGCACATACGCCGCCCCCCGATTGTTTCGACTAATACGCATTTTGCAGACAAACCGTCCTTGTCAAGCGCACTTGTGACTGCGACGTGCCGGTCGTGTATTTTGACGTGGCGACAATAGATACCCGCGGAAGACTGTCGCTTGTAAGTGTAAACTGCAGTGAGGAAATTGGTGTTATTTTTCCTTTGGGCTGGTCATAGTAAAGGCTCCAAGCAGAATCCGGTGAAATGCTGCCGGGAAAACCGGCCCATGTC
>JAEWSK010000255.1 GCA_023398345.1 Armatimonadota bacterium
GTCTTAACAAGCGACTCAACACGCGCACCGACTGCATCGAGGTTATCGACACCCAGCGCCATCGACATTCGACGATAGCTGCCGAACGCATTGATGAGCACGGGAATGTCAAAGCCATCCACGTTCTCAAACAGCAGCGCCGGGCCGCCGGATTTTATCGCTCTATCGGCAATTTCGGTGATCTCAAGATCACAACTGACTCGCTCGCCCACACGCACAAGCTCGCCTTCTCGATCCAGCCTTGATATATAATCTCTTAGATTAGAGTATGCCATTTACTGCTCCAGTGCTTAATTATCCACTGCCGCTTGCGGATAGTCAAGCCGCGTATTGCATTTGACACGCTTGCGTGTGGATTCTATAATGCTCCTACGGGGCCTTATGCCCTGCTACTTCGCGAGAGGAAACGATGTATGCTCAGACCATCTGATTTCTTTGATCTGAACGGATTCGAGTTCAAGGCTCTGTTTGATGAAGTCGATTGTGTATGGGAAGTGCTGGGCCGAGTGGGTCGGTTCACATTCGAGTATATAATGCGCTTAGACGGAGATAGCACTATAAAGGGCATCGTTATGGATGGGGCCTATATAGATGACAAAGATGCCGTCGTAATCGGCGAGGGAACGGTCGTAGAGCCGGGTGCATTCATCCAAGGGCCGGCAATAATCGGAAAAAACTGTCAGATACGCAATTGTGCATATATTCGCGGCGATGTGCTAATCGGCGACAATTGCACCGTCGGTCACGCAACTGAGCTTAAGAACTGCATCATGCTCGACACTGCCCAAGCGCCGCATTTTGCTTACGTTGGCGACAGCATCCTCGGACGAGGCGTCAACCTCGGGGCAGGCACAAGACTATCGAATGTCGCAGTCTCCAGTGTCCGAGACAAAAAGACCGGAAAAAGACCGTCAATCAAGATCAATATCGAAGGCAAAGAATACGATACTGGGCTGTCGAAGTTCGGCGCGGTTGTTGGAGACGGCTGTCAAATCGGATGCAACGTGGTTACCAACCCTGGAACACTGATCGGCAAAAATACCCTTGTCTACCCAAATCTTTCACTCAAGAAGGGCTACTACCCGCCAAACAAGATCATCAAGCTGCTTCAAGAAGTTGTGGCTGTAGATCGAAAGTAGTTAGTTTCTAAAGGCATTGCGACTGGAGCGCACCATCTCGGCGAAATATTTATGCACGCGTGTGTCGTCTGTCAACTCCGGGTGAAATGCGGCCGCCAGCACATTGCCCTGGCGGACCATTACAATCTCACCAGTATCCAGCACTGCAATTGCCTTTGCATCGGCTCTGAGTTCGGTTACAAATGGCGCCCTTATAAACACTGCGCGCACGGACTCGCCATCGATTCCTGCAATATCCAGATCAGCCTCGAAGCTGTCAACTTGTCGTCCAAATGCATTGCGACGCACGGTTATATCCAACAGACCAAGCCGGTGCTGATCGCTGCCCTCAATATCTTTTGCAAGCAAGATCATCCCGGTGCATGCCCCAAAGACGGCCATGCCGCGAGATACATTGCGCCGAATTGCTTGGTCGATTCCATATCTATCCATTAGTTTTCCGACGGTCGTACTCTCGCCGCCGGGAAGGATAAGTCCGTCGCAAAGATCAATCTCAGCCGCAGTCTTAACAGGATCGGCCGTCACGCCAGGGACGCATGATATCATCTCCAAGTGCTTCTGAAAGTCACCTTGGAGAGCAAGCACACCGATACGCACATTGGGGCGGGATGTGCTCCCCGCCCCAACAATCTTACTTGATTTACCTACAATCGCGTCCATCTAAATTACCAACCTCTTGTGGAAAGGAGGTCACTTTCATCGATCTTGCGAATGTCGAGACCATCCATAGCCTTGCCCAATCCCTTAGAAAGCTCGGCAATCAGCTTGGCATCATTGTAATGGGTGGTCGCATCAACAATGGCTTTTGCGCGTGGAGCCGGATCATCGGACTTAAATATCCCCGATCCGACAAACACAGCCTCTGCACCCAACTGCATCATGAGCGAAGCATCGGCAGGAGTGGCAATGCCACCTGCGGAGAAATTCGGCACCGGCAGTTTGCCCGTTTTATGAATACCCAGAACGAGCTCGTACGGCGCACCAAGATTCTTTGCTTCGGCCATGAGTTCATCTTCACGCATGCTCTGAATTTTGCGCATATGAGCTACGACTGTGCGCATATGTCGCACGGCCTCAACAATATTACCTGATCCGGCTTCGCCTTTTGTGCGGATCATCGCTGCTCCCTCGCCTATCCTGCGCAGCGCCTCGCCCAGGTCACGGCATCCGCATACAAACGGGACTTTAAAGAGATGCTTGTCGATATGAAATGAATCATCTGCCGGAGTGAGCACTTCACTTTCGTCAATATAATCGACGCCAAGCGCCTCAAGCACCTGCGCCTCCGCAAAATGACCGATGCGTGCTTTTGCCATAACTGGAATCGTTACGGCCTTTTGAATCTCAATGATTTTGAGCGGATCGGCCATTCGCGCCACTCCGCCTTCTTTGCGGATGTCAGCAGGGACTCTCTCAAGCGCCATTACCGCAACCGCGCCCGCGTCCTCAGCGATTTTTGCCTGATCGGCATTCGTGACGTCCATAATCACGCCGCCTTTAAGCATTTCCGCAAGGCCTACTTTCGTCCGCCACGTAGACTTCTCATGTTCCGTCATTGCCAAGCCACCTTTTCATAATAATCAAGGCTGCCGCCCACCAGCGCGACAGCCCCGGAATAAACCGTGGTACAGTTTATATTATAACAGATGCCGCATCGCTGGGCCATACTTACGATTGCCTTACATATCTGCGCCCCTGATCGCCATAGACAATTTGCGGTATCTTTCCGGCGAAATCTTCAGGATTTGCTTCAAACACTTCTCGGCAACGCTCGCATTCGAAGTAATATGTGTGGCCTCTATACTCGGACTTAAATTGTCTATCGTTCAAATTAAGTCGTTTGAGGCATACCGGATCTATCACCATCATAACTCACCTCCGGCTACGCGCCTCATTACCAGTTTACCCACTAGCCCTTCAGCGACCGCACTATCTCCTCAAACTCAGCTACGTCATTGGCATTGGTAAGCACGCCGATTTCGATGTTATATTTTCTCTTTTCGCCAATTTCAAGAAACTGCAACGATCCTCGTGCGCGCTCAGAAGCACGCCCTTCGACACGACAATTTGAAGGCTCAATGCCGACGATATATTCGCGAATGCCGTTCATTTTCCACTGCGTGAAGCAAGGCAGTTCGTTGATATTGTATTTTATGTAAAAGCCAAATTGCTCATCGCCCGGCATGTTTTTATTTACCAAGCCAGCATAGACAAACCCATCCTTGTCAGACGCCATCTCGTGATAATAACAGCGCTCTTTGAAATCGGCAGTAGGTGGATCATTGAGGTAATAGTGTTCCTTATCGACTTCTGCGTCTGCATCGCGTGGGATAACATTGCGTGTTGGAGAAATAAATAACGAACCGGCATCGACAGCAGGGAACCCACCGTTAATGTGATATATAAGCATGTGCGGGATGCGCCTTGCGCCTTCGTTTGTAACTTCATCTTCAATGCATAATTTATTTTCACCAAGCACCGCCGAAACCGTTCGGCGCAAAAGCACGTTTTCACCAAACAGGCGCGACTGACGCATCTTACCTGTCGCCCACATGCGATATTCGTCGCCATCCCATTCGCCGTCCACCCAGACATTTGATGCCGGCGTATTGCCGATTCGCCCATGCAAACCAAGTTGTTCACCCTCATCTTCGCATGGCGCGCCCGCGGATGTAAGCCCGCATGTTGCAACCAATCCACCGGGAAATGTGCGCAGCCAGCCTGCGCCGGGTTCCTCGAAAAATGGCGCGGCGACCTCTCCTGCCGCAGATCGCCATGCAATGGAACGGCCGTTGTGCTCGGCAATTGTAATATCTAGCCCCCTG
>JAEWSK010000031.1 GCA_023398345.1 Armatimonadota bacterium
TATACCCGTAACAATAACAAACGTATCGGGCAACGGCGGCGTGCCGATGTCGCCATAAACTGTAAACGAGCCGAACGCTTTCGCAATTGTAAACCAGTTGTCGCCGTAATTCTGCACTCGGCCCCATGTCCGAACAAGCGCACCCAAAGCAACCGGCTTATCTGAAAAGCCGTATAGCGGCAGCTCCATGCCAAACGGTTTAAGCGATGCGCTTCCAAATACAGCCGGTGACGTAGGCGATGCATTAACTGCGCACATGTGGCCAAATGTGGACTTTGTCCCGCGCAGGCGTATTAAGTTGCCCTGACAAAGATTGGACGCCCCAAGTATGGCAATGGCGGGCAATCGATTCAATGGCTGAGCATAGCACACATCAGAAAACGCTGCCGTGACGATCATATCGTCCAAATTTACATCCGCGCCATCGCTGAGCCCAGCCACATCGGCAACTGTCTGAGTTGCTGATTTCCAGACGGCTAACTTATTGCCCGTTGAGCCAAACGGCAAATGTGGTATTACAAAAAGCCGATCCCTCTCGGCATTTACGCGCCCCGTTTGCACAACACTGCCTGTGACACCGTCCCACAGCGAATAGGCGAGCCTGTCACCAGCCATAAAATTAAAGTTCTGCAGGCGCCTTGCTGAAATATCGGCGTAGGCCAAATCTCCGCCCGTGAATTTTATCAGCGCGCTCCACTGATCTTTATTGTCTGATAATATCGACCAATCGTATCCGGAATTCATCTGACCGATGCTGTCGCCATCCGCGACACTGCCGCTGCCGGGATCGTTGTTTGCCGATGAGTTGCTTACTGCCACATAGCTTTGATTCAGCTTTATCTTACTATATATGTCAAAGTTTAAGTAACCCGAAGGAAGACCCGTGCTGCTGCTGCCATGCCCGCCTTGGCCCCATGCGGCGACAAATCCGTGGCGGGAAGTATTGAGATTTTTATAAAAGTCGGGGATTTGGAACCACAGCAAAGTAGTATCGTTCTTGCTGTTTTGCACTTTAAGAAACGGCAAGTCCTCTTTGTGATTGGCTGCATAATTAGTCATGTTCATACGATCCCACACGCCAAAACCTTCGTTTGCAGGCAAATTTCGCGATACATCGCCCCATATTCCCTGAAGCTGAGTCTGTGACCAGCCAATGCCGGGCAATGCGGGATTCACCTGTGGAACCTGCGCGGATATGCCCGCGATAATATCGGCATGCCTGAAACCAAATGAAATAGAGCCGGTGCCGCCCATACTTCCGCCGGAAAGAAATAAACGGTTTGAATCAATAGGGAAATTTGTCTCGGCCCACTCAATCATGCGCAAAAGCATGTTCTCTGTGTAGTTAAAAACTGTTCCCGACGTCACATCGGGATAGGCATTGCCATAGCCATACCACCAGCTATATCCGCTGTACGGCAAATCCGGCGTGTAATCGCAAGGCGATACGATGATCGTGTTCCACCATGTCTGCTTTATGTTATATCCGCCATAGGCGTGCAAATATACCATCGCGGGATATTTGCTTGCGGTGTTTGCCGGGATCGTGACGGTGATTTTTGTCGGCGTGCCATCTTGCAAGGCTTCGTCGCTGCGCCTGTACCAAGTATATGTTTTCCATGGATAAATATAGCCAGACACATTGATGCTGCCCTCTTCTTCCAAAACAGGAGACGGGCTGCCGGGATATTCTTCTACAGGAGATGCGAGACTGTTGGCGCCCGGCACGACAACACGGTCTTCGGTTCCATCGGAGTTTATTCCAATAATTGCATAGTAGCTTTGAGCGGCGCTGTTGATCGTTATGACTTCCAGACCATCGAGAGGATCAAGCGTATCACCGAGATCGAATAGTCTCAGGCCGACGTTGGGGTCTGTGTGGCCGCTTTTTGCTGCAATATATGTAGCTGTTCGATCTTTTGCACTGCCCAGTGCAGCGTTTGATTCGATTAACTCGGCATCATTCAGCGCTTCTGCGCTGTCGATGGGCAAGGAGTGGCGATATATGTGGTAACGAATATATGCAGTGTCGGAATCGGACCAATGCAAAAAAACTTGCCCGCCGCGACACAGTGCATGTTCTACGACTATGCTCGCATCACACGCTGACCCAAGCGTAAGAAAAAGTAGGCACACACACAGCAACGCGCTACGACAAGTGAACTTTGGCAAGATGCACTTCCTCCCCGTCATTGCGCATTCCTGCAGGCAATGTGACGATATGATACCCTTAAACTATATGCATGCTCTGCAATAAATATGCCATACGAGCATTAAGTTAAATATCTGAGTGTCGGACAGCTACGTCAAAAAGAAAAATTGCGAGGAAAAACAAGAAGAAAGGCCGACATATTAATATGTCGGCCCACTATTTTTTTAAAAATCTTTTGTGCTGTGCAAATATGATCAGCAACCGTTAGCACAACTTTAAATATCAAGCCTTTTCAAGCTCGAACGCCTTGTGCAAAGCGCGCACGGCGTTCTTTACTTTGTCCCGCTCAATAAGGCAAGTGATGCGAATTTCGCTGGTTGTAATTGAAAGTATATTTATACCTTCGCTTGCCAGCGCGTTGAACATCTTATTGGCATAGCCGGGATTGGAGCGAATGCCGCTTCCGACTATGGAAATCTTCGCCACGTTGCCATCGAAGACGACTTCTTTAGCACCTAGTTCCTGAACTACAGGCCCTAAGTTCTTTTTTGCCTTTTCGAGATCGGCATCATGGACGGTAAACGACACGTCCGCATAGCCCGCCGCCCCGACGTTTTGCACGATAACATCTACATTTATATTTGCGATGGCCATCGCATGAAAAATCCTGGCGGCAATACCGGGCTTGTCCGGAACGGACGCGACAGTAACTCGCGTCACATCCGTATCGTGAGCAATACCCTTTACGGGATTGCGAATTTCCATATTGTGGTCCTCCTTTTTAATGAGGGTGCCGGGTACGTCCTTGGCGCTGTTGGCCACAAGTATCTCGACATTATATAGCTCCCCAAGCTCCACCGCGCGGGAGTGCATTACACGTGCACCCTGCCCCGCCATTTCAAGCATTTCTTCATATGAAATACTTTCGAGCTTGTGGGCATTATCTTCGACGCGTGGGTCGGCAGTATATACGCCGTCTACATCGGTGTAAATCTCACACTTATCGGCATTTAGAGCAGCCGCGAGCGCAACAGCGGTCGTATCCGAACCGCCACGGCCGAGCGTTGTAATATCAGCCCAGCTTGCATTCTCGGTAATGCCCTGAAAACCCGCGACTACGACGACATTTTGCTTACTTAGCTCGTCGCGCAATCGCTTGGCGTCGATCTTGAGGATTCTTGCCTTGCCTGCAGTGCGTTCGGTAATAATGCCCGCCTGTCCGCCTGTAAGCGAGACCGCCTTCACACCGAACTCCTGTAAGGCAATTGCCAACAATGCGCTAGATGTCTGTTCACCTGTCGCAAGAAGCTTGTCCATCTCGCGGTCATCGGGCAAAACACAGAGCTGCTTGGCCATGGATATTAGCTCATCGGTCGTGTCGCCCATAGCCGACACGACTACTACCATGCTTGCGCTCTTTGATCTCTCCGCAACGCGTTTGGCAATAGCGGCAATTTTTTCTGTTGTGGCGACCGAACTGCCGCCGTATTTCTGGACGACTATCACGTGGCTGCTGCGCCTCCTGAACTAAGTCCACTAGAGGATAACACATTGACCGCTGCCCTGTAAACATACGCCTGCATTGTGTTGAAGGAAATTATATTGCCGGCAGAGAAGTCTGCCTTAAATTTAATTCACAAAAATGGAGGTAGCAAGATGCGCTACGCATTCTTAGTTTTAGCCCTGCTAATGGCAGCCGGGTGCGCAATCGCCGACGACATCGTAACGATGCCGACTGCGAATCAACTTAAGAAGGGCGAGGTTGACGCGGCTGTCTACTATATAAAGTTGGATACGCCCAGCGTGCAGCCGCAGTCTGTCAATTACCAGACACTCTATGTCGGACTTACCGACAAAATCGAGCTTGATGCTCATCGCTCCGATGTTGACAAAGACAAAGATTCGACTATTCTCGTCGCCAGCTACAAAGTTCTCGATGAAACACAGAAACTGCCCGACGTTGTAATTGGCTGCAGAAACCTCGCCGGAGTGACCACAACAAACAATCCGATTCTTAAGAGCAGAAGCGAAAAAGAGTCCTACTTTGCTTGTGCGGCAAAGACATTTTTCTTAAACCCCGCAAAACCGGGCGCGCCGCTGGTTAGAGTGCATGCCGCATTGGGCACTGAAGACTGGACGCTTTTGGGTGAGGTTCGCCACAGAGGTCTATTCGGCGGGCTGCAATTTCTGCTTCGCCCCGATATCGGCGCAGTTATTGAAAATGACGGACAGGACATTATCACCGCTCTGACTATAATGCCAAAGGGCACCGGCCTTACGATAAAAGGCGGCGGATTTGGCGACAATTGGTGGACTGGACTGGCATTCCGCAAAGGCTTCTAGCATTTTTTACATGGGATTCATTTCAAGCTCTGAGGGTGTTACCCTCAGAGCAAACCCCGTATATATGACACATTCTGCACAAAATTTACTTGACAATCACCGTGTTTACTGGGTAAAATGCAGCATACGACCGATAATCGTAGCATAACACTATTATGAATAAACTGAACAGCTACAATCTTTATACCGGCCTCGCTCTATACGCAGGCGCTATTAGCGCTATGCGCTCGATTACGCACGTCATCCTTATTACCGACGTACGTGCGCAGCGGCCGGAGGATATAGCTCTTCAGTAAGCAACACTCACTAAAGAAAACATCCAAAGGCCGCGGAGATAACACTCCTGCGGTCTTTTTTTGTAGCTATTAAGTTGGGGTTTCCAACTTTTTAGCCCAACTTTTAGGAGGGCACGACAATGGCGTGGTACAAGGACATGTTCGCAAATGACGACCCGGCAAGGTTCGAGACGTATGCCGAAAACGAAACCAGCCGCAACCAAGTCGATTTTATTATCGACAAACTTGCGCTGGAACCGGGGGCACGCGTCCTCGACCTATGCTGCGGCCAAGGTCGACACCTAATCGAACTTGCACGGCGCGGATACGACGTAGTTGGCTTGGACCTCAGCGATTATATGCTGGACGAGTGCAAAAAAGCAGCCGCAGCCGAGGGCATTAGCCCTGCTCTTGTACACGCAGACATGCGCGAAATCGGCTTCGTCTCCGAGTTCGACGCTGTCATTAACATGTTCACCGCGTTCGGCTACCTTGAGAACGACGATGAAGATCAAAAAGTCATAGACGCCGCCTCCCTTGCTTTAAAGGGAGGCGGTTTGCTATTGCTGGATTTGCTGAACCGCGATTGGTTTATGAGCATTTTAAAGCCGATGGACTGGCATGAGAATTCGCGCGGCGATCTTACACTTTCCGAGCGCAGCTTCGACCCCATCGCTGGACGCATAAACGCCCGCGAAGTAACGATTCATTCAGACGGCCGTCGCTCCGAACGAAACCACTCCATCCGACTCTACACTTTAACCGAACTCAACGTAATGCTAAAACGCGCAGGTTTGCAAATTCAACAGACCTACGGCGACTTTGACTCCAATTTATTGGATTACCGATCCCAGCGAATGATAGCCATCGCCCAAAAGCAAACTTAAATCCGGCAAATAAATTTTTGCATTATAGAATCGACATGGCACATTGCATAGCTTGAAAAGATTTTTTGCCCTTGTGATACAATATAATAGACGGAAATGCTGAGTTGGAGGACGTCGAGTGACTGAACAGATTCGTGAAATTGCAGAGCGCATTAAAGAGCTTCGGGAAATCAGCGGGGTGACGGTCGAGTCGCTCGCAGAGCAGTTGGGCATTAGCGCGGATACTTACAGGCAGTATGAGAGCGGCGCAAGCGACATACCAGTCAGCATTCTTTATGAGATCGCAGGAAAATTCAAAGTCGAGCTCACCGAAATTTTGACAGGTGACAGGCCGCGACTGCATACATATTCGCTAGTTCGCAAAGGCTCAGGCTCAGCGGCACAGCGCACTCCGCACTATGACTATCAGAGCCTCGCACCAAATTTCGTACATAAGCGAATGGAGCCGATGCTGGTCAAAGTGGAGCCAAAACCGGGTGACGAGAGCCGAAGCACGAACACACACCCCGGACAGGAGTTCGATTACGTAATAAGTGGAACACTCGCGGTCACAATTGATAACCATGAACTGATACTCAACGAAGGAGATGCCCTCTACTTCGACTCAAACCACCCACATTCAATGAGGGCGCTTAACGATCAGCCGGCTCAGTTTCTGGCTATCATACTCCAATAAGGCAGGTTGCGGACATTGCTGGATAGATTCGTTTCGAAAACTGATTTTAATTCATACGAAGATTTCAAAGCTAATTTCAAAATACACATACCCGAAAACTTCAACTTCGGCTATGACGTAGTCGATGAGTATGCGCGGACAAAGCCCGAAAAGCGGGCACTGGTCTGGTGCAACGATAAAGGCGATAGCAGGACATTTACTTTTAAAGAGATAAGCGACTATTCCAATCGCATCGCAAACTTCCTTACACACATCGGCGTCGGCA
>JAEWSK010000056.1 GCA_023398345.1 Armatimonadota bacterium
TTTGCGGCCCTATGTTATATCGGGCATAAAATCTCAATTGGCTCGTCCGGACGTTGGGGATATATTGTCGCGAACCGATATTTCAAAGCCGAAGATCCATGTGATAGGCGGCGGAGGCACGGCCGCACCTGTACTTGCAAAACTTGTCCGCAGTGGCTATGCACTGAGTTGTGGCGTGCTCAATGACGGCGACGCCGACCAGGAGGTCGCCGATGCGTTGGATGTGCCGCACGTTTGTCAGCAGCTTTTTGCTCAAATCGCGCCCGAATCGCATGCGAGCCATATAGAGCTTATGCGCGCTGCCGATATAGTGATCCTCACTGACGTTGCTGTTGGCCATGGCAATATTGCAAATATCGAAGTCGCACTCGCTGCCGCCAGCGAGGGCAAATTCGTCATCGCCATAAAGCCGGATTTAATCGCCGAGCGCGATTTTACGGACGGGCGCGCAACTGATATTATTAAAAAATTACTGGCACTTGGCGCGCGGTCTGTGTCTACTTTGGATGAAGCTGTTTGTGTTATTGAACAAGCCTGCATAATGCTCTAGCTTGCAAACTTAAACAAGGCTATCTTGCTTTGCTTTTTTAGACTGTAAACTAGGGAAAAACTCCCCAGCAAAATCTTTTAAAATCCCGTTGACAGCCCACAGGTAGTGTGCTAAACTTCCCTCTACTACTACATGTAGTGCCTGAGAGCCGAATAATGAAATGCCCATTTTGTGGCTGTTTGGACGACAAAGTATTGGACTCGCGCGTTGTAAGAGAAGGTGAAGCAATTCGCCGCAGACGCGAGTGTACGGTCTGTGCCAGACGATTTACCACGTTCGAGCAAATTGAGCAAGTCCGATTTATGGTAGTCAAACGCGACGGCCGCCGCGAACCGTTTGACCGAGGCAAAGTTCTGCGCAGCATGACTGTCGCCTGCGAGAAACGTCCTATTTCTACGGATGCGCTCGAAGCCATAACAGACAGCGTCGAACATAAAATTATAGATATGGGCGTCACAGAGATAGAGTCGGCAAAGATCGGCGAGATGGTGGTCGAGCAACTGCGCAGTATTGATCCGGTTGCTTATGTTAGATTTGCATCGGTATACAGGCAGTTCGAAGATATTGGGCAGTTTAAAGAAATCGTTGATGGCCTTGGCAGGCGAAAGACCGGTCGAAAGTAAGTGACCCGTCTCGTAACTTTCGACCATGGCCCCCTAAACTTTTGACTCACATGCAACGGAGGGCAGGCAGATGCTGACAAAGAACGCGCTTACGGTATTAGAAAAGAGATATTTGCGCAAGGACGAAGAGGGGAAGTTTCTCGAAGACGCAGACGGCATGTTCAAACGAGTCGCCAGCGCCATAGCCGAGGCAGACAGTAATTACGGCAAGTCGACAAAACACGTAAAAGGGCTCGCGGCGGATTTCTATGAGCTTATGAACAGCTTGGACTTTTTGCCCAACAGCCCCACGTTGATGAACGCGGGCAGGGAACTGGGCCAGCTAAGCGCGTGTTTTGTGCTGCCGATAGAGGACTCGATGGACTCGATTTTTGAGACCATCAAGCAGACCGCGCTCATTCATAAGAGCGGCGGCGGTACCGGTTTTGCATTCTCTAGGCTTCGTCCCGCCCATGATAGCGTTCGTTCAACTAACGGCGTCTCCAGCGGCCCAATATCGTTTATGGAAGTTTTCAACGGCGCGACCGAGGCCATTAAGCAGGGAGGCACTCGCAGAGGAGCGAACATGGGCTGCCTGCGCGTCGACCACCCCGATATTATTGATTTTATTACCTGCAAGCAGGACACAACAAAGCTTACGAATTTTAACATCAGCGTGCTCGTCACCGAGCCGTTTATGGAAGCCGCCGCAAAGGGCGAAGACTACGATATCCGCAACCCGCGCAACGGCGAAGTCGTCAAGCGCCTAAATGCCGGAAAAGTCTTTGATTTGATTGTAAATATGGCGTGGCGCAACGGTGAGCCGGGCATAATATTTATCGATAGAGTAAATCGCGACAACCCAACGCCGCACATCGGCGCAATTGAGAGCACGAACCCCTGCGGTGAGCAGCCTTTATTGCCGTATGAGTCCTGCAATCTCGGCTCAATAAATTTAGGCAACATGATTAAAGTAGTCGACGGCCATGCGCAGATCGACTACGACCGACTCCAGCGCGCCGTGCAGTTGGCTGTGAGGTTTCTTGATAACGTCATCGACATTAATCGCTATCCGCTCAATGAGATTGCCGAAACGACGCGCGCTAATCGCAAGATCGGCTTGGGTGTGATGGGCTTTGCCGACATGCTCATTCAACTTGGCGTGCCGTATAACTCCGAAGAGGGTATTGCTGTTGCCGAACAGGCTATGAGCTTTGTTTCCAAAGAGGCACAAAAGGCCTCTTGCGAACTCGCGGCGGAACGAGGAGTGTTTCCGAACTTCAAAGGCAGCATCTACGATCGTTCCGACGGCATGGAAATACGCAATGCGACTGTCACCACAATTGCGCCGACCGGCACTTTAAGCATTATTGCGTCGTGCTCCGGCGGTGTAGAGCCGCTGTTTGCAATTAGCTATGTGAAGCGAGTTATGGATGGAACCGAGCTTGTCGAGGTCAACCCATATTTCGAGAAGATCGCCCGCGAGCGGGAATTTTACAGTGAAGAACTTATGCGCAAGATCGCCGAGAAAGGCAGTGTGCGCGATATAGACGAAGTGCCCGAGGACGTTCGGCGCGTATTTTGCACCGCTCTTGATATTGAGCCTGTATGGCATGTTCGTATGCAGGCTGCGTTCCAGCGCTTTACCGACAACGCCGTTTCTAAGACCGTCAACTTCCCTGAAGACGCGACAACCGAGGATGTTCGCTTGGTTTATGAACTTGCCTATCGCGAGGGCTGCAAGGGCTGCACAATATATCGCTACGGCAGCCGCGACGCCCAAGTGCTAAATGTCTCCGGCAAGGATAAAAAATCGGACGAGCAGGAAAAAGAAGTTCGTGGGCCGCGCCCAAGACCTGCGCGAACAAACGGCGTCACCGAGCGCATTAACACCGGCTGCGGCAACATGTATGTGACTATTAACGAGGACGAAAACGGCCTATGCGAGGTGTTTGCGGCGATGGGCAAGGCTGGTGGATGTGCCCCTAGCCAGTTGGAGGCAATCGGCCGATTGATCTCTCTTTCGCTGCGCGCCGGGGTCGATCCCGAGTCGATACAAAAGCATCTGCGCGGCATTCGGTGCCACTCACCTGCATGGGGTAACGGCGGAACCGTTTTAAGCTGCGCCGACGCGATAGGCATAGTGATTGATCATTATCTTCGGGAGCGCAACACAGGCGTGTCAACCGACGAGATAACCAAGCAGTCGGACAAACTCGATATATTGCTCGGCGCATGCCCGGACTGCGGTTGCGCAGTAGAGCACGAATCAGGCTGTGTAGTCTGCCGATTTTGCGGTTTCAGCAAATGCGGCTAATTGCCAAGGCGATAGCCTAAAGCATACCTCTTTTTGAGGAGAATGCAGCCTATTTTGCAGGATGCGGGCAGGTGACATGGATGTTGTGCAGCCGGGGAACGGATGCCCCGGCTACTAAGAGAATTGCAAGTTGCAGCATGAGTGGGAACGCTGCAAATAGGTAATAAAGTAATACAAATTGTGTTTCTGCAGGATGCGGGTAGGCTACACGGACGTTGTGGAGCGCCTGGGGATTTGTTCTCCGGGCGCTCCTGTTTTATATTTACAAATCATATTTATAAAAGCTGTTTGAACGGTTCCTAAGAATACCCGATATGTATTTGCAAAGATGCTTGGCTTTGTTTATTTAATCTCACAAAGAGACTCAGAGCAGCCTTGACAGCCCTTTTGAGTTATATGCATAATGTAGTCGCCGCATACATAAGCCCCGGAGGTATATTGATTTGAGCGATAAAAAACCGCAGGAAATTGAGACAATTGCGCTGCATGGCGGGCAGGTTCCGGATCCGATCACAGGGTCGCGGGCGGTTCCGATCTACCAGACATCTTCCTTTGTGTTCAACTCCGCTGAGCATGCCGCTAATTTATTTGGCCTAAAAGAATTCGGCAATATTTATACTCGTCTAATGAACCCCACTACCGATGTTCTCGAAAAGCGCCTTGCCGAGCTTCACGGCGGAACCGGCGCGCTGGCGGTAGGTTCGGGTATGGCGGCTATTGCGACTGCGGTGCTCAATATAGTTCAATCCGGGCAAAACTTCGTCTCGACGAGCTATCTTTACGGCGGGACATACACGCTGTTTAACTATACGCTGAAAAAACTCGGCATCGAAGCCCGCTTTGTAGACTCGAGCGATCCGGCAAATATCGAGGCTGCAATTGATGAAAACACGCGCCTCGTATACACCGAGTCCATCGGCAATCCCAAAAATAATGTGGACGACTATCCCGCAATTGCCGCAATTGCCCACAGCCATGGCATACCATTTATTATGGACAACACAGTTGCTCCGCCGCCACTGTTCAATCCTTTCGAGTTTGGCGCGGATGTGGCGGTTTATTCGCTGACTAAAATAATTGGCGGGCATGGCACTAGCCTCGGCGGCGGCATTGTCGATTCGGGCAAATTCAATTGGGCAAACGGCAAGTTTCCTGAGATAACCGAACCCGACCCATCGTATCACGGCATCAGCTATTGGGACACTTTCGGTGCGCACGATAAGGCAGTTTTGCCGGGTGTAGCATATGTGATGAAAGCGCGGCTCCAAATACTTAGGGATATGGGGCCGGTTATTTCGCCGTTCAACTCATTTATGTTCTTGCAGGGTTTAGAGACTCTTCCGCTTCGGATAAGGCAGCATTCGACCAATGCGCTCGAAGTGGCGCGATGGCTTGAAAAGCAC
>JAEWSK010000190.1 GCA_023398345.1 Armatimonadota bacterium
GCGTCCCCAGCGGGGTTAAGGGGCAGCGCCCCTTATTGGGAGTTTGAGGGTAACACCCTTAGAATAGCTCCGAGATTTACGAAATACGGTTGGGGTGGTATACTTCAACTGTCATGAATAATGTGTATGACATAAAAAGCAATAGTATCGTTCTTTTCCAAGGCGATAGTATAACTGACGTCAACAGAGACCGCAACGACCCGACGAACTTGGGTTTTGGTTATCCGATGATGGCTGCGGCATCGTATCAGTCCATGTATCCCGAAGACTGTGTTCAGTTTTTAAACAGGGGCATCAGTGGGGATCGCACAATTGATTTAAGAAAACGCTGGCAGCAGGACTGTATTGACATACACCCCGATGTTATTACAATCTTGGTGGGATTAAATGACACATGGCGTCGATTCGACAGCAATGATCCGACTTCAGTCGAAGACTTTGAAGAAAACTATCGCGAATTGCTTAACGAAATCCGATACAATACCGACGCGCGAGTTATATTGATGGAGCCGTTCTTGCTGCCAGTCCCTGAATTTCGCAGACAATGGCGCGAGGATTTAGACCCCAAAATTCATGTTGTCCGAAATCTGGCAGTCGAATTTGAGGTTGCTCTAATCCCGCTCGATGGCATATTTGCTCAGGCGGCTACACGGCGCGACGCAGATTTCTGGAGTGCAGATGGAGTTCACCCGACAGCGGCCGGTCATGCCTTAATTGCCCGCACATGGCTTGAAACTGTCGACGAGCTGAATATATTGTAAAAAATGTCCGGGACAACATGTCCCGGACATTTTAAATTGCACACCCATTATCAGGCATTTGCCAAAGTCACATTTGCCAGCGACTGGATTTTCGCCGGATCGAGTGCAAAAAGGCTGTTAAGCAGCTCGACTGCGAAAGTGCCTGGCCTATTTCCCGACAATTTTGCGGCAAGTTCTCCCGCCGCACCAAATGCCACAAGCCCACCCACTGCGGCTTTGAACGAATCATTTTGGACTGCTGCAAATGCCGCTACGACCACATTGGACATGCAGCCTGTGCCTACGACTCTACTTAACATAATGTCGCCGTTGCGGACTTCGGCCACATTCGTGCCGTCGCTTATCACATCCACTTTGCCGGTGATTGCTACTGTGCAGCCATAAGTTTTTGCAAACTGCTTGGCGATTTCTACGGCGCCTGCGTCGGCGCTTATTGATTCGACGCCCCTAACCTCGGCGTTAATGCCCGCCAAAGTGGCAACTTCACCTGAATTACCGCGCACAATTGATATGCGCACATTCTCAAGCAGCCGCTTGCTGGACTCGGTGCGCAGCTTGGTCGCACCAGCTCCGACAGGGTCGAGTATTATGGGCTTGCCCAGTTCATTTGCACGCTTGCCTGCAAGCTCCATTGCGTCGATCCACGAAGGTTCGAGAGTGCCTATATTGAGCACTAGCGCGTTTGCAATGCCGACCATCTCCTCGACTTCCTCGCATGCATGCGCCATTATTGGAAGCGCACCAATGCACAGGGTGGCGTTGGCAGTTTCATTCATTACGACATAATTCGTTATACTGTGCACGAGTGGCTTGCGGTCACGTATACTTGCCAAATCTTGTGCGATTGTCTCGACTATGTTCATATTGCTCCAAGATTATCTCTATGTATGACTATAGCTCAAAGCTATTTCTTTACTACGTTTAGCCCTTCTTGCACATCGCCGGCAGACTCATTGGTTATATGCTTTGCGCCTTGGAACTGATTGCCGGAAATCACGGCGGTCGTAATGTCTTTTCTGAGCCGAATGTCCGGGCGATTGACGCCAAACCGACAGTTGGATATATTTACATCTCCTGAAATGGCATCGATAGTAAACACATCGCTCGCATCGCCTTGATTAAGAAACGCGCACTGATTGAAGCTGACTGTGCCTTTGCCGTCGATTTTCGCAACAGCCGCAACAGGGCCCCAGAATGAACAGTTACTCAACTGAACCAGCCCGACATGCGTAGGCATAACTTCCATGAATATATCGGTTTTATTATGTCCTACAAACTCGCCGTTTGTAATTAGCAGTCCTGCCAACTGGGAGTGTTCGACAGAAATCGCTCGCCCACACCAGTCCGCTCCGAGACCGAGAAAGTTGCCATTTACCGACCCTTCTGGACTGCCATAGAACCGATAGCCGATTTTTGCACCGAACACGAATGTATTGTGCACATACTCCCAGTCGGTTCGCGCAAACTCAAATGCGACGAGATTCTCACCAATGTACTTTATTAAGGTGTTCCAATCTGGTACGCTCTCTGAGCATGTTCGGGCCCAATAGTGGGGGTTGAAATGCACGTTTTCAATGCGGCCGATGTCGGTGCATTTGTCGATGTGAATGCCCACTTTGAGTGGGCAGCCGTAGCAGTTTCGTATATAGTGCAGTTCGTTTTTATATGTCCCAAAGTCTATGGCCATATATGGATTTACGAACGTGCAGTCTATGATGCTGCCGTGCATATCTTTGCCTTGAACTGTATATGGATACGGAATTGGATCAGGCAAGCGCTGTTCCGGATAGAAAAATGTAATGCCTTTTACTGCGCTGGACCGGTTCAGCAGAATAGCGGCGGGGTCGTTTTCTTTTCCCTTACCGGCATAGATTGCAAAAACAGTGCCTTTTGACAGCTCTGAATGGTGCGGAGCTTCCCAAACGCCTGCGAGAGTGACGCCTTGGGGCACGTTTATTGGTTTGTCGATACGATATTTTCCGACACCCAACTGCACAACACCTCCGCCGTTTTTTTCGGCGGTGTCAAGTGCTTTTTGGATCGCTACGGAATCGTCGGTAATGCCGTCGGCTTTTGTGCCGTAACTATTTGCGTATACAGTGCCGCCTTCGACTGCACCAGCAACAAGCGCGGCAATTGTCATTGCATTGACTATAGCGAAATTCACTGATCTCAACCCCCTGATTGTAACTCACGCATAGTATAACTGAACGATGGGCAATAGGAAATAGTAAAAAGAGCATAATGCAAAAAAGTGGGTTTTTTGTTTATATGGAGGCGCAATGGAAATAGATAGCAACATGACAAAAGATACTATCGATATATACAATGCCGAGACAGGCGAGGTTGAAACGGTCGATATGATCGTCAAAACCGACGACCAGTGGCGCAAACAGCTCACAGTAGAGCAGTATGAAGTGACGCGCACGAAAGGCACCGAGGCGCCATTTTCAAAAACTTGCGCTGTCCCGCCTGAAGGCCGCTGTGGATTTTATCAGTGTGTATGCTGCGGGACATACCTATTC
>JAEWSK010000191.1 GCA_023398345.1 Armatimonadota bacterium
GAGCCGATGCTTGCTGCATTTTCAAGGGCACTGCGAGTAACTTTGACCGGGTCAACAATTCCGGCCTTGATCATGTCGCAGTAATCTTCGGTCATGGCGTTAAAGCCAATGCCCTTCTTTTCGTTCTTGACTCGCTCGACAACCACGCTGCCTTCCTTGCCCGCGTTCTCTGCAATCTGGCGAAGCGGTTCTTCGAGAGCGCGGCGCACGATAACGGCACCGACTTTCTCGTCGGCGTTGTCGCCGATATTATCGAGCTTGGAAATTATATTGACCAGCGTTACGCCGCCGCCGGGCACTATGCCCTCTTCAACGGCCGCGCGAGTTGCGGACAGAGCATCCTCAAAGCGATGCTTCTTCTCTTTGAGTTCGGTCTCGGTCGCCGCGCCGACTTTAATTACGGCTACGCCGCCGGAGAGCTTTGCAAGACGCTCCTGCAGTTTTTCGCGGTCATAGTTGGAATCGGTGGCCTCGATCTGCTTGCGAATCTGGCTAATTCGGCCCTGAACGGCCTCCGCGCTGCCCTTGCCCTCGATGATCGTCGTCTCTTCTTTGGCAATAACGATCTTCGCGGCTTGGCCGAGCATGCTGATGTCGGCGTTTTCGAGCTTTATGCCCAAGTCCTCAGAAATAAACGTGCCGCCGGTGAGTATCGCAATGTCTTCGAGCATGGCTTTGCGCCTGTCGCCGAATCCCGGAGCCTTGACGGCTGCAACCTGCAGCGTGCCGCGCAGTTTGTTTACAACCAAGGTTGCAAGTGCATCGCCGTCGATGTCCTCGGAAATAATAACGAACGGCTTGCGCATCTGCGCGATCTTCTCCAAAAGCGGAACCAAATCGGCTGCTGCAGAGATTTTCTTCTCATGAATGAGAATGATCGGATTGTCGAGTACGGCTTCCATTCGCTCGCCGTCGGTCACGAAGTAGGGGCTGATATAGCCCTTGTCGAACTGCATACCTTCGACGACTTCGAGGCTGGTCGCGGTTCCTTTGGATTCTTCAACCGTGATGACGCCGTCTTTGCCGACTTTATCGATGGCATCGGCGATGACTTCCCCGATTTCGGGATCATTGCCGGCGATACTGGCGACCTGTGCAACTTCTTCTTTTCCCTTGACGGGAGTGGAGAGCTTGCGGATCTCTTCGATTGCCTTCTCGACGGTCTTTTCAATACCGCGCTTTACTGCAATCGGGTTGCCGCCTGCCGCTACGTATCGCAGACCCTCGCGGACAATGGACTCGGCAAGAACCGTCGCGGTAGTCGTGCCGTCGCCGGCGACGTCGTTTGTCTTCGACGCGACTTCGCGCACGAGCTGAGCGCCCATATTCTCATACGGATCTTCAAGCTCGACTTCTTTGGCGACGGTGACGCCGTCCTTTGCGATCGTAGGGCTGCCCCACTTCTTGTCTAAAACTACGTTGCGACCCTTAGGGCCAAGCGTGACCTTAACGGCCGCCGCTACCATGCTCGCACCGCGCTCAAGCGCCCGGCGAGCTTCTTCGTCAAATTTTATGATCTTAGCTGCCATGGAAACCTCCAGTCATAAGTCTAAAGTCTAAAGTCGAGAGTGCTTGGTTGAACCCGAAGCTATTTCTCGACGATTGCGTAGATGGAATCCTGATCGAGAATGATATAATCCTTGCCGCTAACGGTTACTTCGGTGCCGCCATACTTGGCATAAATAACCTTGTCACCGTTCTTGACGGCCATTTCGGCGCGCTTGCCGTCGTCGAGAACTCTTCCCGGTCCAACAGCAATAACAGTGCCTTCCTGCGGCTTTTGCTTCGCAGTGTCGGGAAGAATGATCCCGCCGGGACTCTTATCCTCGCCCTCCAGCGGTTCTACAACCACTTTGTCACCCAAAGGCTTAATCATCTGCGTAGTCCACCTCCTGTTTTTAAAGTTAATGCTAGAGATTGGAAGCAATAAAATATGCTTGCACTCTCAAATTAAGCTCATTAGCACTCGTTGTTACTGAGTGCTAGTCTATTTTAGACAGCAGGTATTCTGTTGTCAATAGAGAAAGTAGATCATAGCATGACAATTTGCAGCGAGTCCGAGGTTTTTCGCATGGAGGATAGTATGAAAAAAAGTTGTGCCATCGCTCTGGCCGTCATATGCGCGCTTGCGTCGTGGACGGCATGTCTCGCCGATAAAAAAGATGTTGTTCCGCAGATCAACTCAATTACGTTTTCCGCTCCGGTTCCATTAAAAGCCGGGGATATAATTACCGTCGATCTCACAGGCACTCCGAAAGCCAAAGTGTCGTTTTCAGTAAAAAATCTCATATCCTCGGTGTATTTGGAAGAAGTGTCCCCCGGGGCATATCACGGATCGGTCAAAGCACCCAGCGGGCGAAGCGTCCGCAATGCGCCATTGGTGGGCTATTTGGCCCTCGGATCAGTACGTGCGCAGCCGATGCAGGCAGCGAGGTTGGTGACAATCGGCGACACATCTGAAGAAAAGCTGCAGACCACAATTGCGCCGCTCGGAATCGCAAAACCCGGCCCGAGTCCCGTTTCCGAACCTAAAACTCAGCCTAGCGTGGCAAACAAGCCAATTCACACAGCAACACCTGCGCCCACACCGTCCGCAAAACCTACACCCAAAGACAATAATATCGTAATTACGATTCCGGCTGATGGGGCCACGGTGCGACGGGCAATTGTCGTCAAAGGTACGGCGGATCCCAACTCAACGGTAAATGTATCGATAGCATATTCCAATCAGCTTAACGGTATACTAAGGCTGGCGGGAAATGTGGCGTCACAGAATCTGTCGACGGACAGCAATGGCATGTTCAGAATGGGGCCGATAGCTTTAGACGGTATGCTTGCGACGCAAGGATTGAAATTTACAATAAAGGCTCACTATCCTGACCGCGCAGACCACGGCACAGCCAAAGTGTGTGTAATAGGAAAAAGGGACTAGGAGCCACGCCTGTGACATTAAAAAAACGGCTCGAGTTGCCGGTCAAAGCATGGCGCAAGTTTTGCCGAGACAATGGATTTCTGCTCGCTGCGGCAGTCAGTTTCTATGGCTTTTTTTCATTGTTTCCGCTCCTGCTGCTGGGGGTCGGCATATTAGGATATATATTGGGTTCGCCGGAGCATGCGGAGTCGATATTGACGCACTCGGTCGGAAAATTTATCGCAACCGTAGAGGCGCAGTCGATTATATATGAGATTATACACGGCAGAAGTGCCGCCACGGGAATCGGATTTGTCGTGCTGCTTTGGTCGGGGATGTCGGCAATAGTTGTGTTGGAACAGGCGATGAATTTGGCATGGTCGACTACCGCCAGGCGCGCATATATAAAACGGCGGGCAGTTGCACTGATGACTCTTATGGTCATCGTAATATTTGCAGCGCTGTCGTTCGGAATCTCAGTATTGATCCATGCGGCGGGATCGATAAATATACCGCATTTTTCCTGGCTGCGAGGCTTGGCGCGCTTGTTTGCATATCCGATTCCGATGCTGGTATCAATCGGCCTATTTACAATGATATATAAGATGCTGCCAAACACACGAGTAAAGTGGCAGACTGCGCTGGTCGGAGGAGTGCTGGCGGGAACTCTTTGGGAGATAGCTAAACACGTATTTACGTTCTACGTCGTACATTTTTCCGGACAAAACAAGGTGTATGGTTCGCTTGCAAGCGTAATTTTGCTAATGCTGTGGCTCGACTACTCGGCGGCAATCGCGATTTGGGGTGCGGAGTACGCTTCGCTGTGGTCGCGCCGAAAACAGAGGCGCGCTAATGATTTACTCTGAGGGTGTTACCCTCATACTCC
The DNA here is from genome assembly GCA_023398345.1 of Armatimonadota bacterium. Classification (GTDB taxonomy): domain Bacteria; phylum Armatimonadota; class UBA5829; order UBA5829; family UBA5829; genus DTKD01. Next base: position 3,798 of record JAEWSK010000191.1, read on the forward strand.
CATAAGGGGCGCTGCCCCTTAACCCCGCTGGGGACACAGTCCCCAGACCCCGTATGCGTAAATTGCTAGGCCCCCGACGGGGGTCTAGCAATTTACGAGTGTGAAGGTTAAGGAAACTCAGTTTCCTTGCAGAGCCACCAGACAGAGTCTCTGGTGGGGATTGGGGCAAAGCCCCAGAATAGTTACCGTGAACTCTCAAACAGCTCACATAAAACTATCCTCTCGCTTTTTAATGATTAAAATTCCCCTTAAAATTTAGCGCACACATCGCCACTTGATTTTTGCAAAATCTGATTATATAATGCAGCGGGGTTAGAGTGCCTGCTTGGGGCCAAGTTGCTCCCATTCAGCCTGATGCCCCTAAGTCGTGGGAGCGTTCCCAGAAAGAAGGCGAGCAATTTGGCAAATAAATCGCTATATGTAGGAAATCTGCCCTACAGGACTTCGGAAGATGAACTGCGAGCAATGTTCGAGCCATTTGGTCCGATCGGCGAGATCAGAGTTATCGAAAACAAAGGGTTCGGATTTGTTGACATCCCCGAAGAGAACGTGGAAGCAGCCATTGAAGCCACCAACGGCCAAGAGTTGGGTGGCAGAACGCTTACGGTAAACGAAGCGCGTCCGCGCACTGAGCGGCCAAGTGGAGGCCGTGGTTACGGCGGAGGCGGCGGAAACCGACGTTGGTAGTGAAATTGTAAACTACAGCGCCTGAGCTACATTGCTCGGGCGCTTTTTGGTTTGTGGAATTTGTCTTAAAATTGGGCCCAGGATGGATCATATGTGCATCAACCGACTGCAGCAGCATCGCTGCGACGGACTCATGCCACAGACGTAAAGCAATGCCTGATTTGCGCCCGAGCTTCCCCCAACACTCACAAAGCCCTAAAAACTACGGACAATCCGTCCACGCTCTACGACTACGGTCCAACCTGGGCAAAAACACTACCCATATTAAG
>JAEWSK010000281.1 GCA_023398345.1 Armatimonadota bacterium
GTGGTGCCCACGCGGATATTGTAGCAAAGCCCCTGCTGAGGGGTCTGAGCGTCGGTAGAAGCGGCCCATGACATCGTCAATGAGCCGTTCGACCAAACCGTTGTAAGGTCAGTTGGCGCTGACGGGGCAGTATTTGCGATAGCCGTTGGATTTTGATAAAGATAAGTGCAGGGATAGCCGCTTGTCTGATCGCCCATAACAATAATATCGAGCTTGCCGTCTGCGCCGTAGTCGCCCCATGCTATACGCGCATTGCTAAGTTCGATATTTTCTATGAAGTATCCCTTGAATGTCCCGTTGCCATTGTTTTTGTAGACTTTTGGACAACTGAACAAGTCTTGATCTCCGGCAAGCGCAATATCGATTTTGCCGTCATTGTCGCAATCGCCCCAAGCTATATCTCCCTTGACGCCCGGCAGCCCCAAGTCTTGCTCTACAAAACCAGTTGCAGTATTACGGCAGATGCGAGTGATTTTGTTATTGTCGCCGTTAATCCCTGCAAACGCCAAATCAAATGCGCCGTCGTTGTCATAATCGCCCCAGGCAATCGAGGCAAAACTTACGCCGGTCAGACCGGCGGATATGTCAGAAAACATACCAAGGCCGTCGTTATGATAAATTTGCGTAATGCAGCCACTGCCGGTGTCGCCAGCAATTGCAAAGTCCTGCAGCCCGTCGTTGTCATAATCGACCCATCCGACAGAGCACTCGGATATGCCGGGAATAGACACGGACGCATTTTCTGTAAATGCGCCGCCGCCGCTACTATGAAAAATCTTTGCAATGCGGCCCGACTCGCTTTCGCCGGCGATTAAAAGATCGAGTTTGCCGTCATTATCATAGTCGCCCCAGGCCACGGAGCCGTTTGCAACACCAGGGAGCACGGCAGTTGTCGCCTGCGAAAACGATGTGCCGTTATTATAATAGAGCTTGGTAACATAGGCAGATCCGGTGTTACCTGCAAGAACAAAGTCGAGTTTGCCGTCGTTGTCATAGTCGCCCCAGGCAAGCGCTGCGTCAGTTACGCCCGTTAGAGAGGTTTTAATGTCTGAAAAGTTCGATGCGCCGTCGCCGCGAAAGACTCGCGCTACTGGGCCAAGAGCAGATGGACTCGTAGTAACACCATAGCCCGCCAGCACGACGTCGAGCGTGCCGCTGTTGTTGTAATCTCCCCACGCCGCCGCTCCTCTCGACACTGAATAGTAGCTGAGAACTGTCGACAAGTGGCTGATGCCAAATATAAGCGGCGACCCGGCAAAGTTTTGGTCGGTGACATCTGTTTCGAGATTTTTGTATTTGTATTGAACGGGGAAGAATTGACAGAGGCTTTCCGGTCCGACTACGCCGGTGTAAGGCGCAGTCAATGTGAGCGAGTAGGCTCCAGTTGCGTCGGTTTTAGCTGAAATTCCACCAGTTGCCAGCACATTAATGTTGCTCATTGCGACACCATCCAGATCGCGCACATAGCCGGATACGGTTATCGCGCTGCATGCGCCGCATACGAGCGAAATTAGTATTGCAACTAATATGGATAATCTTATGTTAGACACGCAACTCCTCCGAAGCATATTAAAAAAATACACTTATGCTGCAGTCTACCATATGCTGATGGAAAAGCATGACTGAAAGTGTTACGGCGGGCAAAAAACAGGTAATTGTGCTGGGTGAAGTTGTACTATGCGATTTATTCGGCCTCAGGATAACTTCCAAGCACTCGCACGAACAGCGCCATCTCACTAAGTTCTTTTAACGCAGCCTGCATATTTTCATCGACTTCGTGAGCCTGACAGTCGACGAAGAAAATATACTCCCAAGGCATCTGCTTTGTCGGGCGCGACTCGATCATTGTCAAGTTGACGCCGTGCGCATCGAATACCTTGAGCGAGTTATAAAGTGAGCCGGCCTTGTGCGGAACAGCGTAGACGATAGAGGTTTTGTCTTTGCCGCTGGGATTGGGTTTGGAATAGCCGACAACAAGAAAACGCGTCTTGTTGTGCGGGTTGTCCTCAATGCCCTCGGCAAGTATATTGAGGTTATACTCTTTTGCAGCTAGCGCGCTTGCAATGGCGGCAGAACTTGGGTAGCCTTCGCACATCTTTGCGGCTTTGGAAGTGCTCGATACTTCCAATAATTCTACGCCGGGCAAATGACTTGCCAGCCAATTGCGGCACTGCGCAATTGCCGTGCCTATCGAATAGACGCGCTTGACTTGACCCATGTCGTCGCCGCTGGAAAGCAAATTGTGCGTAATAGGCGCATATATCTCCGCGCATATGCGCAAATCGGAAAGCAAAAACATGTCCAGCGTATAGTTTATGACACCCTCGGTGGAGTTTTCAATCGGCACGACGCCGTAGTTCGTCTCTTTGCGTTCAACGGAGTTAAAGACGTCGGGAATTGTGTTGCATGGAATAAAATCCGTTGAGGCTCCGAATTTGAGTATGCTGGCGATGTGCGTATTTGACCCGGCCGGGCCGAAGTACGCTGCCGATATGGGCTTTTCAAGCGCGCGGCATGCGGAAATGACTTCACGAAAGATTGCGCTCATTGTCTTGTCTGCAAGCGGGCCTTTGTTGTTGTGCAAAACGCCGTTTAGCACCTGCACCTCGCGCTCAGGGGCAAATATGCTCTTCGAGCCTTTAGATTTCATGTTGCCGATTTCAATAGCGCACTCGGCGCGCTTGTTTATTATCTCGACAAGCTGCTTGTCTATGTTATCGATCTGTGCTCGAAGCTCGGATATATCCACGAATTTGCCCTCATCTTTGCAATAAGCCGCCATCAAATCGTTTCTACGCAAAAGTGCTCGACTTATGACAACATCTTAAGATAAGCTTATATGCCAATGGGAAAATTTCCTTCGGTCGGCAAAACACGAGGATTATATCTTTTCAGCGCCACCGGCAAAATTCAACGACGGGTGGTCGGATATGGTGTGAACAGGGTGCTCGATCTCCGAGCGCCATCGTGGATTTTTTGAGGACATATCGACTGTGTATGTGCGCCCACCGACTGAATCCGGTTCGTATCCGAGGTAGGTCATAATATATCGAGATATCCATTTCTCCAGCTTCAGCACGGTTAATTTGCGTCTCAATCTGCCCTGCATGTCGCGATTGAGGATAGAAGGGATCGTATTTGTAGTCACGATCTCGTCGATTGCCGGTGTCGCAAGCGTCTCGCGCACTTCCGGCGAAGAATAAAAGTGTGTGACAAAGAAAACAACGCGCCCTGCGCCTGCCTCCTTTAAAAGCCGACAGCATTCTCGGATAGTGTTGCCTGTGCGCACCATGTCGTCAAATACAATAACGTCCTTACCCGCGATGGACTCAACAGGACATGGCGATTCAGGTGAGATCATGCTGGACACGCTGCGCTCGTCTTTGCGCTGCTTGGCAAAAAACAACTGTCCTGCCGAGCCGGAATCGAGAGAATCATACACCTGCACTGCAAACTCCCGCGCTCCCGCATCCGGTGCGCACACTAAAAGCCCTGCGCCGGAGTGCAGGCTCGGAGTGACGTCTGAACTGCGAATGTAGTCGGCAAACACCTCAGATGGGTTAAGATTCAAAAATCCGCCCTGCATTACCTCTCTGAAGAGTTTTTTTACTGAGACGGAGTGGTTGTGGACGGTGATTACCGCATCGACACCGGCCAGCGCGAGTGACTGAGCATAGAACCTGCTGGTAAACGGCTGTCCGTCAAACTTTTTGTAATCAGTTACGTCTCGACGCCATCCCACATCGCCATGTTCCTCGCGAGGGCCGCGATCCTGTGCGGAATAAAACAAATCCGGCTCGACCAGTATGACCTTGTGCGCGCCGTTGTCTTTCGCTGCGCGCGCCACGAGCAGATTTCTCATTGCAAGCTCATTGCGAGTAAGTGTATTGGAGGCGGTGGAAACCATGACGACAGTGCTGCCGTTAAGCTTGCGGCCGATATTGGTCGTATCGCTTTCGTCGGATATAAAG
>JAEWSK010000093.1 GCA_023398345.1 Armatimonadota bacterium
ATATGCGCGCGCGAGGTCTTTACGATTCGGACAAAATGCTGGAATTGCACAAATCACAGGACAATCCAATGATTGCTGAGTGCTATGAAAAGCATATCGGCGAAGTCGGTGGAGAAAAGGCACATCATATCCTGCATACGAGCTATCACAGCCGCAGGCGAATAAACGATTCCGACATAGACCTTGTAGAAGGTTCGGATACGGACAAGCTGACTGTAAATGTCTGCGTCGGAACAAGCTGCATGCTGCGTGGCTCACAGCAATTGCTGCAGCAGTTGCTTGATTATATCGAAGAGCGCGGCATGCAAAATACAGTAGATGTGAGCGCCACGTTTTGCTTTGAAAGATGCGGACGAGGCCCCACGGTATCAATAGGCAACACAGTCATCGAAAAATGCACTCTCGAAAAGGCGTGCAATGCACTTGTTAAAGAGATTGAAAAGATGTCGATTGGCGCCAAGTAATTAAGATGCCGGGCAATCGTTAACAGACAAGTTGGTGAGCTATGAACGAAGAACATCAAATCGGTCAGGTAGTCTATACAAATAAGGCGCATTGCCGCGACTGCTATCGCTGTCTGCGCGTTTGCCCGGTAAAGGCCATTCGCATGAAAGACGGCCAGGCGTATGTAGTAAAAGAGAGATGCATCTCGTGCGGGACATGCATTCGAGAGTGTCCACAGGGAGCAAAGGCTTTTCGCAATGACATCGAAAAGGCCGTCAAACTGATTGCGTCAAAAAAACGAACTGCGGCAAGCATCGCGCCTTCGTTTGCAGCCGTATATTCCGACTGGAAGCAAAAGCGCATCGCGTCGGCATTAAGAAAGCTCGGAGTCTCATATGTGGGCGAGACAGCCATCGGAGCTTATCATGTCGCAGATGAGACCGCAAAGATCGTCGCAGCACAGAAAAACAAGTCGCACATATGCACCGCATGCCCGGCAGTTGTAAGTTATGTTGAGCACTACGGCCAGAAAAACACCGACTTGCTCGTCCCAATAGTCTCGCCGATGCTTGCGCATGCAATGCACATTAAGGAAAAGCTCGGCGAAGATACGGGCGTTATATTTATCGGCCCATGCATCGCAAAAAAGGCTGAAGCCGAGCGGCCGGAACATCGCGGTATTGTCGACTGCGTACTTACTTTTGTCGAGCTAAACGAATGGCTCGAAAACGAAAGCATCGATCTGGGCGCATGCGAGGAGAGTCGGTTTGACGAAGAACCCGAAGGGCAGTCACGGCTATTCTCGCTTGCCGGCGGCAGCATTCGCACTGCGTCACTCAGCACAGATATGTTGGCCCCAGACGTCGTCTCAATTACTGGTTTTGACGAGATATGTGAGCTTCTTGGCCATCTCGGCCCGGACGGAACACCGAAAGTTATAGAGCCGCTTTTCTGTCCGCAGGGCTGCGTAAACGGCCCGGCAGTGCCGGGTAATCTCAATATTTACGAACGCCGTCAGGATGTGCTCGAATACGCCAATAATGCAAAAGGCAAAGAGCCTGATTCCGAACCGCGACCTATCGCGCTAAGGACAAAATTTTCTCCAGTTGCTGGTGTCGGCGAATCAGAAATAACCGAAGAGCAAATCCAAGAGGTGCTGGAAAAGACCGGCAAAAGTGTGCCGGAAGATCAGCTCAACTGCGGCGCATGCGGCTATCCTTCGTGCCGTGACAAGGCTATAGCCGTAATCGAAGGAATGGCCGAGCTTGATATGTGCGTTCCGTATATGAAACGGCTCGCCGAACGCCGGACGGATAAGATAATCGAAACCAGCCCCAACGGCATAGTGATCCTTGACGAGCGGCTGAATATCATAAGCATGAACCCGGCTTTCAGAAACTTGTTCATGTGCTCCGAGGCAGTCTGCGGACGGCCGATATCTTATCTTATGGATCCGGATCCGTTTGAGAAGCTGGCCTCTGGCAGCGAGGAGCTTGTTGAAACAGTCGTAAGGCACACGAGAGGCAATTTAGTTTGCCATGAGATTCTCTATCGGCTCACTGAAGATCGGCAGTTCGTTGGAATCTTTGTAAACATCACAAAGACTCGTGCGCAAAAAGAAAGGCTGGACGCTCTTCGCGCGCAGACGGTAATGCAGGCAAGAGAGCTTTTGGAACATCAAATCAATATGGCTCAGACCATTGCCGGATTCTTGGGCGAAAGCACCGCTCAGAGCGAAGGCTTGCTCGAAAGGCTCATAACGCTCGCGGGCGATGAGAACGGCGACCCAAATGATTCCGACTCTCAGACAAAGTATGGGATAGAATGGATAAGGGATATATACACGTCGAAATAAAACAAAGCCAGGCTTCCAAGAAACCGGGAGACCCCTGCGGCGATGTAGTTGCATACGATAGAACTACATCATCGACTACGCTTGTTTTAAGCGACGGTCTCGGACATGGAATCAAGGCCCACATATCTGCGCAAATGTGTACGGCGCGTATTCTTGGGCTGCTACGAAGAGGGTACTCGCTTCGCAGAGCCGCATCAAGCGTCGCACGCACAATGAACGAGGCGAAAGAAACCGGACTGCCTTACGCTGCATTCACCATCGCGCGAATATTAAACGACGGGGTTGCGACGGTGCTGACCTACGAAACTCCCCTACCCGTTTTTGTCGCGTCGAGCTATGCAAATGTGCTGCCGCAGCGCACACTGACGCTCGATGGTTCGATTATTGGCGAAACCAATTTTCACGTAACTCCGGGTGAAGGAATAGTTCTTGTAAGCGACGGCATAACTCAAGCGGGTCTTGGGCTTGGCCTTACTCACGGCTGGACTATCGAAGGCGTAAGAAAATACATAAACGACTGCCTGACTGACGGGCTCCAACTTATGTCTATCCCATCTGTGGTTCTTGCGCAAGCGCATGAAGTTTGGAAGAAAAAGCTCGGCGATGACTGCACCGTAACGCTGGCGGCATGTCGATGGGGGAAGACTGTAACAATCCTCACAGGCCCGCCGCTAAACAGAAAATCCGACCGATCTGTAGTAAGCCAATTTCTTATGATGGATGGAACAAAAGTCGTCTCTGGCGGCACTACGGCAAGAATCGTCGCGGACTACCTCGGCTCGGAAGTGGCTGTCGAGGATAATCAAGAAGGTCTTCTTGCACCGGCAAAATATAACATCCCAGGAATCGATTTAGTAGTCGAAGGCGCAGTTACGCTCAACCAATTCTACAATGTTATCGACGAAGACCCCAGTTCATTTGATGAGCAAAGCGGCGTAACCGAGCTGCATGCCTTAC
>JAEWSK010000113.1 GCA_023398345.1 Armatimonadota bacterium
GCATTATAATAAACAATGGAGCCAGCAAAATGCTTGCCGACCGTGGGAAAAGCCTGCTCGCTGCGGGAATAGTCGGGTGCGAGGGTGGTTTTCATGTGGGGGATCTCGTTGCAGTAATAGATGAGAATCGACAAAAGATCGCTCGCGGTTTGACGAATTACGGCGCATCTGAGATTGCATTGATTAGAGGGAAGCACAGCGACGAAATAGAACAGATATTAGGCTATAAGGACTTTGATGAGGTCATACATAGAGACAATCTTGTTTTGGGGGTTTGAGCGTTGCTATGAGTGAAGTAGAGACCAAGTGCATAGCGGCGAAACAGGCGGCGGTGAAGTTGGCGGCGCTTGGGACTGCGATAAAAGACCGCGCGCTTTTTGCTATGGCGGATGCGTTCGAGGCCAACCGCGACTTTATACTAGAGGCCAATCGTAAGGACACCGAAGCGGCTCAGGCGTCAGGTATATCTGGGGCGATGCTCAAGAGATTGACGCTCGATGAGAAGAAAATCGCGCAGATGTCCGACGGCGTTCGCCAGATTGCTGCGCTGCGAGACCCGATCGGTGAGACCATCGAGGGATACGTTCGACCCAACGGCATGGAAATCCGTAAAGTTCGGGTTCCTATCGGCGTAATAGGCATCATATATGAATCGCGCCCAAATGTCACTGCAGATGCTGCCGCTTTGTGCCTAAAGGCGGGAAATGCCGTAATTTTGCGCGGCGGCTCCGAGGCGATAAACTCAAATTTGGCGATTGCAAAGGTGATTTGCGAAGCTATTGCGTCTGTCGGAGTTCCGGATGGCGCAGTTCGGATTATTGAGACGACTGACCGCGAGGCCGCGCGCGAATTGATGACAATGAAGCGCTATATCGATTGCCTTATACCCCGCGGTGGCAAGGGACTGATTCAGACAGTTATTCAAAACTCGACTATACCAGTCATCGAGCACGGCGACGGCAATTGCCATGTCTACGTCGATGGCGGCGCAAACCTCAAGATGGCTGAAGAGATCGTGCTTAACGCAAAAGTCCAGAACCCGAGCGTGTGCAATGCAACGGAAACCCTGCTTGTGAGCGAACATATTGCCGGCGAGTTTCTTCCAACTATGTGTAAGCGACTTGCTGACGCCGGGGTTGAAATTCGCGGATGCGAAAAGACCCGCTCGATTGTGCCTTGCGTAAAAGAGGCGACTGCGGATGATTGGGCGACGGAGTATCTTGATTTGATACTTGCCGTGAAAGTCGTTTCCGGTGTGGACGAGGCGATTGCACATATAGGCAAATACGGCAGTTCGCATACTGAGGCAATTGTAACACAGGACTACGCGGCAGCGCGCAAGTTTACAAGTGAAGTAGACGCGGCGGCTGTGTTTGTGAATGTCTCGACACGATTTACCGATGGCTATGAGTTCGGTAAGGGCGCGGAGATGGGCATTTCGACGCAAAAGCTGCATGCCCGCGGCCCGATGGGTGTCGAAGAGATAACGACTTATAAATACGTCGTGACCGGCGATGGGCAGCTAAGGGGAGTATAATCGCGAAATTGCGTTTATGCATTTTTAGAGAGGTAAACATTTGCGGATTGGGCTGATGGGCGGGACATTCGATCCCATTCACATAGGGCATCTGATACTGGCGGATCAGGCGAGAGAGCGATTCGGACTCGAAAAGGTGCTTTTTGTGACGGCTGCGAATCCGCCGCACAAGTCGAAAGAGCCGATTACCGATGTTGCCCACAGGCTTGAGATGACTCGACTGGCGGTTGCCGACAACGATCTATTTGAGTGCTCGAATATCGAAATCGAGCGAGGCGGGCCGTCTTATACTATCGATACAATAAAAGAGCTATTGGGGCTGTATGGCCCGAGCTTAGATCTTTACTTGTTGGTCGGCGCTGATGAAGGGCGGGACCTTATGCAGTGGCGCGAGCCGTATGAAATATGTAGACTCGCGAATATAGTTGTTGTGAACAGGCCGGGACTGCCGGTCGGCGAAGTGATTGGGTCATTGCCGGGTGATTTTGTCGGCGCAATTACAGCGTTGGAAATACCGGGAGTGGATATATCATCGACCGATTTGAGGGAGCGAGTGCGGTCGGGCCGGTCCATTCGGTATTTAGTGCCGAATGCCGTGGAGGGGTACATTTGGGCGAAAGGGTTGTACAAAGAGTAGTCAGGCGTCGGAGGCGACGCAAGCCGCCGGTAGGCATTGTTGCAATAGTCGTCATTTTGGGCATTGCCGTTGGAATATTTGGCGGCATATATGCAAGCCACTTTTTGAAGATGCCGGGTTTTAACATTGCGCAAGTTTTTACGCCGCCGTGGGGCGGCAAGCCTTACGTTCGCATACTGATGCTTGGTGAGGACAACACAGGAAGTAAAAAGTCCGGCCGTCATGGGTTGTCCGACACGCTTGTTGTTCTTTCGATGGACACAAAGACAAATGAGATTCGCGCTATATCCATACCTCGTGACACTCGGGTTGATATTCCTGGACATGGCACGCGCAAGATCAATTCCGCGAACGTTTACGGTGGTCCGGATCTTTCAAGGCAAGTTATACAGAGTATGTTGGGCGTCGATATTGACTACTACGTCGCGACAAGTCCGGCTGGCCTGCGTGGTTTAGTAAACAGCGTCGGAGGCGTGTGGGTCAAAATCGATGATAATATGCACTATAACGACAATCATCAGGACTTGCATATAAACCTTCACGCAAGCCCCGAAAAGCAATTGCTCAATGGGCAGCAGGCGGAAGGATTCGTGCGATTTCGGCACGACAAATGGGGCGACAGCGGTTGGAGGATAGTTGACGGCAAGAAAGTTGCGGCGGGTCGAATCGCGCGCCAGCAGGTTTTTTTGCGCTCGCTTGCTAATCGCATTCTCGCTATGCCAAGTAAACGCGAGCGCGCCGACGTGCTGAGCAACGCCTATAATAAAGGCTATATTCAGAGCAACCTCAATTTAAAAGATTGGGACGGCCTTGCGGACTTGCTGAAAGATATACATCCTGAAAAGATGAAGATGACCATCCTTCCGGGCGCACCCGGCAATATGAGTGGTGTCAGCTATTGGATTCCTGACACGGAGAAAATTCCGCAGGTCGTAGCAGAACAGATGAAGTTTGAGGGTGGCTCAGCAGAGGATGCGGACGCAAGCGTTGAGGTTCTTAATGGCAGCGGGGTTGTCGGAGCGGCAGGAAGTGTCGCAGACAAGCTGAAAAGCGAGGGGTTTCGCGTTACAAAGCAAGGCAATGCGCCGGAGTTTAGCTATGATCGCTGCTGCTTAATTACGCGCAAGGGCCATACATCGAGCGTTTCAAAAATCGCCAAGTTGCTCAAATGTACCGACATTCGGACTGAATCGAAGGGCAAGGGCAAGCCGGACATGACTGTTATAGTCGGCAGAGACTACACTGATTCGCAGAGCATGTAAAAAGCGAATCAACTAATGTGAAATTGACCGGAGTTGACGTGATATTAGATACTGAAAAGAAACTTGAGATAGTGCGAAGGCTGTTGGAAGAAAAGAAAGCGGATGACATTGAGGTCATTGATCTGCGAGAGCGTACGCTTATAGCCGACTACTTTGTAATATGCTGCGGAACTTCCAACACACACATTAAGGCAATAGCCGATGGCTTGTTGTCCGACGGCAGGAAAGAGGGCTTGCGCAAGGCACACGCGGAAGGTTACGCTCAGGCTCGGTGGGTGTTGGTCGATTACGGCGATGTTGTCGTCCACATTTTCGCGCGCGAAGAGCGGGATTATTACGACATAGAGTCGCTTTGGAAAGCGACCGAAGTGAAACTGCAAGACAGAGAATAGAAAACGGGTGTAAAGCAATGGATTCTTCGCAGGCTTTTCAGAACATGGAGCTATCAAAAAAGCAAAGTGAGTTTGATAAGCTGATGACTGCAGCCACGGTCTTTAGGCGTCGTGGTGATTATGCCCATGCGACCGAGTTTGTGAGCAAGGCGCTTGAGATGTTTCCTGACGATCTAGATGCCCGCGAGTTTGCAGCGGATATGATCTATGCTCACGGTGACATAAATAGAGCCTCTGAGCACTATAAAGCAATTCTCGAAATCGATTCTGCCCGAGCATCGGTCGAGGTGAAATACGCCAAAGCTATACTCGAACTTGCCGAGGCCGAGCGCCAACGCGATCTTGTCAAAGGGATGCTTGAAAACCCTTCAAAGCACTCGTTTCTTTCAGCAAGAAACCCTACGATTGCGGCGATGCTCTCAATTGCACCCGGCTTTGGACATATTTATTGCGGTCTCTATTCGATAGGGGTCGGACTACTTGCCGGCTGGTTCCTGACATGGATGCTGTTCTTTGTTACTTTGGATTCAGCAGCAGGGGTTTCAGTAGTCAGTAAGCTCACTGCTCCAGCGGCGGCGTTTTTATGCTTGGCTGGCGCGATACATATTTACGCCATAGTAAGCTCCGCTCGCGAGGCTGATAAAACAAAGCGCCAAAAGAACCCCTCTGAGCCGGAATAAAATTAATGCGCGGCAATAGCTGTTGCGATTGTTGCAGTATAGCTCGCGCTTACTTTGCTTCGCCTTCGCTGCTTTCTTCGTTTGTTTTGGCCGATGCCGCTGGTCGGCGTCGAGTGTAGGTTCTTCGCCGCTTTTTCGGCTGCTCGACAGGCATGTCGGGCTGTGCGGCGATCTCAGGCGACTGCTCGGGCTGATGCTGCGC
>JAEWSK010000134.1 GCA_023398345.1 Armatimonadota bacterium
CTCCAGCTTATATTAGAGAGACGAAGCAGCTGATTAGGTGGGTCAATTTTCAACGCCGATTAAGCCCTCATGTGGGTCATTATTGCATGCTGATTCACATCCGTGTTTCACTTCAAGAGTCCATAGACACCTCAACTCCTGCCGGTCGTTTCTTCTATACAATGATTGCGGCAATGGCACAATGGGAGAGGGAAGAGATTGCCGACCGCATTAACGCCTCAATCTCAATGAGGGCAAAGCTTGGCAAGCCTTTAGGCGGTCAGGCTCCCTATGGCTACCGCTGGGAAAACAAGGTTTTGGTTCCCGATCCCAACGAGGCACCTATTCGCAAGTTAATGTATGAGCTTTTCCTAGAGCATCGCCGCCGCAAGACTGTCGCCAAGGCTCTAAATGAGATGGGATACCGAACACGCAACGGCTCTAAGTTCACCGATACAACCGTTACCCGTCTTCTAACTGACCCGGCAGCAAAAGGATTGCAGCGAATCAACCACAGCAAGTATAGAGACAAGCCCGGACCTGTCCCGGAAGACGAGATTGGCTATACTCAGGTAGAACCTATTGTCTCTGAGGAACTCTGGGATCAGTGCAATGCCATCTTAGGCAGCCAGATGCAAAAGAGAACCAGACCGGCGAAGAAGGCCGTCCATCTCTTTGCAGGAGTTACTTACTGCGGCTGTGGGGCTAAGATGTATGTGCCCTCAAATATGCCCAAATACTATTGCACCAAGTGCCATAACAAGATAGGCGTTGATGATCTGGAAGAGGTCTTCCACGGCGAGCTTAAGGCTTTCTATTTCTCACCTGATGAAGTGGACAACTACTTGAAGCAAGCTAGCCAAGTGATAGCGGAGAAGGAAGAACTTCTGGAAACCCTTACCGAAGAAGAAAACAAAATCCGAGCAGAGATGAGCAAGGTCTACAAGTTATATATGGACGATGAGATTAACCCCAGGAGCTTTGGAGAGCTTTATAAGCCCCTGGAGGAAAGACTAGAACAGATGGGAAACCAAATCCCTGAAATCCAAGCAGAGATAGACTTCCTTAAGATTCAGCACCTATCAAGCGACCAGATATTCTACGAAGCTCGCGACATCTACACTCGTTGGCCTAACCTGTCTTTGGAAGAAAAACGAGGTATAATAGAGCACATTACAGAAAGAATAACCGTAACCAATAATGAAGTAACAATCACACTGGCTTACCTGCCATCACATTCAGAATTGGTTGCAAATGAGCAACATAACCACCAGGTTTGCTGCTTATAAAAATGTGATGTCTCTGCCGCAAAGCCATCGGCGAAATTACTTAAATGCCTTTTGTATTATTATGGCTTCATTGGAGCGTGCATTTCCTATACTCTCTTCGGCAGCCTTTCCGATGTAGACTGTAAATGGCATCATTAGTAGATATAGTATGGCGAACATTCCCACCGTTATTGCCGAGCCATATCTTAATGTTGCAATAAATGTCAGCTGTGCGTTTCGCCTTACGCGACCGAACCGCGATTGCAGGCAGCGCAGCAACCCATAGACTATGGTTAAAGTAGGGATAAATAGAACTGCCACGACTATAATTGATAGTGGTAATTCAAACCAGTTTTCAATATTACGCGTAAAGTATGCCAACCCAGCGAATGTCGCGCCCCAGGCGACCAGCAGCGACCATACGGGCATCTTTCGGTTTTCATTCTCGTTCGGGGTGCGCATAAGCATCAATATAAGGCCTACAATTGACGCAGCCAATATTATTGCCGTCGGCAGTATAAACCACATTGGGCTCAGTGGCTTTTGGGGTGCACTAATCTGTGCGACGATCATTGGCGCGAGGATAAGAGAGGATAAAAAGGCAGAAGTTATGCCCGCGCGTCTGTCCCAAAGCGCTCTGCCCCCACCTCTGCATGTAAGCAGTGACGACACCACCCAAAGCACGCCGGAAGCTAATAGGATTGCGATGATGAAAATCGCAATCTTGAACACAGTAGAAAAGCGCGTTAGCGCTGTATAATCTTGGGCGCAAATATTGTCTTTAATGGATTTTCTAACACGCTCAAGCTGATCCCATTGCTTTGATAATATGTCGGCTTCTTTTGTGTAACCGTAATTGGTCAAGATGCGTCTACTGTGAGCAACTCTATCGGTTTGCTGAGCGTTAATATCTTTCTTTTCTGATTTGAATGTTGGGTCAATTGCGCTTGTCCCAAATGAAAATATGGCTCTGCCTACCAGAGCAGGGAAGAACGACGGTGCATGCTTTGCCATATTGTAACCGGATCCGATAACGTCGAATGCCTCTTTTATACCTTCGTCGGTGTGTCCCTGGCGAATTTTTGCATATGACAGGTTAGCTGCAATCAGCGCACTCTCTCTCATTTTCGCAAAGGCTGCAAATCCGACGTAAAATTGGGTAGTTGGATCGAGGTCTCCTCGAATGTTGCCTAAGTGCTGCACTGCTTTTTTCTGTGTGTTGGTATAGTAGCAAAACTGTGGTGCGATAGCAGCCAGGTGTATTTCGTCAAGCGCCTCTGCGTCTTTGTGCAGGCCGAATAGATAGGATGCTTTTACGTAATGAAAGAAACCATTGTCTGGATCGACGGCAATTGCTCTGTCCAGTAATTCAATGCAGCGCAGACACCCTTGAATTTGATCTTTTGTCGGTGGCACAGAGTTTTTTTGATGCTTACGAGCTTCATCGGGATTGACCGACCAACTCTCCATGCGCTGGGGTATTTCTACGTTTGCACAAGAAGGCGCATTCAGCGCAACTGCATATGCTGCTTTTTGCTTGGGAAAGGCGCGAATAAGCGCATCGACTGCCTCATTTGCACGCCCGTCAGACATAATGATAAGTTCATTGACCAATCCAAGGTGAAGCAAAAAATCTCGTGGGTAGCTTTCAAGCAACTGCTTATTTGTTTTTTTGTGTGGGTTGGGGATGGAGGGTTGAAAATCATAATTGTTGATATTGCCGATTTGTCTAAAAGGGCTGAGCGCGAGGACTCGCCATAATGGGACTGCTGCAATTATCAGTGCAACTATTATTACTATAACAATCGAGATCTTCTCTAAGCGCATCATCATAATTCTCCTAACTGGATTCATTAGATTAGACGCCTTGGAATGTTCTTTTTTGTGTATTTTGTGATTCTAATACAAAAGTATAATGGATTGCAAGTTATTCTATATTTGACATGCGATAAGCCCAGGTGCTTGGAGTTCGGCATAACCGGGGTATATTTTATTACCTGCTTTAGGTGGCTTATCGGAGGTGTTTATTTTGGAGAGAATCTTAAGAACGATTCCCCAGACGAAGCCCGGCGGAGGCCTGAATGACAGACCTCAGTGCGAGCGATGTGGACGACCTGTAAAGATTACCAGCGATGACTACCAGCGAGAAGAGATATTATGTCCTCACTGCGCATCGGAGACAAATGCGTCTGCATTGAGCGATTACGAAAGCAGCTAACTGCGCGATGCCAGCTTGTGCGAGCATAGGCTGATTAATTTATCGCGAGTAATTGATGGCGAGGCTGTCTGTGTGACGATTATGTCCACGCCGATGTCCAGCAACGCATCCAGCAGATCCTCCGGCGCCAGCTCATATATATCATATCGCGCCTCCAGTTGCTCAAGAATGTCTTCAAGTTTCGCTTGGCTAGTATTTCTGAGTTCTATTTGCATTGTTGCTCCTCATTTTGGAATCTATCCCAAATTTATATTAATTAATGACACCTTGCCCCACGCGGCGCATGTCGAAACGAATTTATATGACATTGATTGATGCTGTTTATAAGGCTAAGGAGTTTGGTGCATGTTTCCGATTATTCCCATAGAAGGTTATTTTGAGGGTCAATATTGGCTGACATAGAGTCTCAAAGATCGGGTATTTCATTATCAGGCATCGAGAAAGCCTCGGTGCTGCTTATATCATTGGGCGCTGACATATCCTCAAGTGTATTGCAGCAGCTTACACCAGAGGAGATAGAGCGGCTTACATCTGAGATCGTTATGCTCAAGCGCGTGGATAAAGGGCTTTGCGACCAGGTGATTGACGAGTGCAAGGAATCGCTAAGCAAACAATCTGCTGGTGGAGGCGCGGAATATGCGCGCGTTCTGCTCGAACAAGTCGTCGGTGGAGCTAAGGCCAAGGAACTGCTCGCTCGTTTTAGTTCAGGCGGCGGCGCAGGTAATTTTAGATGGCTTCGCGCCGTACCTCCCTCGCAGCTTGCCCAATGCATCCGAAGCGAGAGACCTCAAGTAGCCGCTCTCGTGCTCGGTCATTTGCCTGCCGATCAAGCCGCGCAAGTTCTCAGCGCGTTGCCTGAGCAGATGCAAGGAGAAATTGCATTCCGGCTGACTGCGATGCAGCCTACCGATCCGGATGTGGTTCGAGGCGTGGACGAGATATTGCTTCAACGCCTTTCGACGTCTGAAAATGCGGCATTTACCGAAGTCGGCGGCAATGAGGTCGTCGTGAATATTCTCAACAATGTCGATCGCGGCACCGAAAAGAAGATAATGGAGTTTTTAACCGAAGTCGATACGGAAACTGCAAACTCGATAAAAGAGATGATGTTTGTCTTTGAGGACTTGCTTAACCTCGACGATCATTCCCTTCAGATGATTTTGCGAGACGTTCCGCAAGAAGATATAAGATTGGCACTAAAAGGCTCACCTGAAAGTGTCAAAGAGGTCTTTTTCAGAAATATGTCTCAGCGCGCGGCTGAAACGCTCAAGGAAGATCTTGAAGCCAGTGGGCCGGTTAAACTGCGCGATGTGGATGCGGCGCAGGGGCGCATCGCGTCTATTGCCAGGGCTCTTGACGAAGCCGGTGAGATAAGCATACGCAGCACGGGCGAAGATGTGATTATATAGCGTTGGAGAAATACTAATGTCGGACATTCTTTCAAACGAAGAAATCAACGCTTTACTTGGTGCATATAAAGCCGCGGAAAGTCTAGGAAAAGTTTCCCGCGAAAAGCAGATGGATCACCATGTCAGGCTGTACAATTTCGCGCGCCCGGACAAGTTTTCGCGCGATCATATCAGAACTCTACACTCGATCAATAACAAGTTCGCAACCAACTTCGCTATTACTTTGGCTGGACTTTTGCATGTTGCAGTTAAGGCGGAGTTGCTTTCTGTCGACCAGGTCACTTATCGTGAGTATTGCGCATCTGTTCCGGAAAACACGCTGTTTTGCGACATCAGCCTTGAGCCTCTAACTGCTACTGCAATATTTGAGATGAACCCGTCTATTGCAGGCGCGTGCATCGACGGGCTTACCGGCGGAAGCGATATAGCGTTTTCTCGCGAATCCGACCTTACCGATATTGACCGGGCGATTGCCGTCAAAGTGGTCGAAGTGCTCTTAAAGAGCTATGAAGATGTGTGGGGGGCGTATATCGGCATTAAAGCTGCCGTGCGCGAAGCTGACTTGCGCGGATCGTATAACCAGATGTTTCTTCCAACCGAGCCGGTGTTGGTGTGCGCATACGAAGTTCAGATTGGCCAGACGACTGGAATGGCAAGTATTTGCATTCCTGCCAGTGCCATTGAGGCAATTTTGCCGAGCCTTTCTGCCGGAAGAATTGTGAGTGCCACATCCAGGCAGACCCCAGCCATAATGGAAGCGCTGCAGGAGTCACTCGACGAGGTGCGCATGCAGTGCGTGGCGATACTCGGACGCACAACCCTTACAATGGGCGATATGATCAACTTGCGCGAAGGTGACATAATAAGACTTGATGCCGGGCCTGAGTCCGAGACTGAGTTTTGGGTGGGAGATCAGCAAATATGCTTTGCTGTCCCCGGACGCTCGGGAAGAAAACTTGGACTTCGCGTCACAAAATTGACCCAAGACGCTCAAAGCGCTGCTTAGCACGAGAGTCTCACATTCAAATTTTCAATAAAACGCAGAAAAGGCACGGAACCCTTTAATGGAGTCCGTGCCTTTCAAAATTTATCGCATATAGATATTTATTTTATCAAGTATATTGATGGCCCGACTGCGCACAGTTTTAGTCCGGCATGTCTAGTTACCAAGGCCAACGACTGCGTTGCAGACATGCTAGTTGAATTTATTGATGCCGTCATTGTCCCGCATTCGGTCGGCGCAATCAACACTGTTCCGTAAGCGGCAGAAATATTGCTGAGAATGTCGCATACATTTTCATCCATGCAATATACGGCAGCGCCGTTTGCCATACCTAATTGCGGCGGGATGTATACAAGTTTACTTTCAGAAACATTCCCATTCTTCCATATTAACATCGCTACTTTAGCTTTATCGCTGGACTTTGGCTGTATGATGCGCGCGGTCGCTTCTTTGTTGCACGACACTGAGCCAATATATCGCACACTGGTCAGATCGTCCGAACTGAGATTCTTTCCGACTACGCCTTCGGGCAGCTCGTAGACTCGAACCTGTATTGATTTGTCTTTATCCGCCGCCATTCTAATATCATATAGTGTGTCGGCCTGGTCGGTTTTCTCAGCAGTTATGCTTACGCTAAGCCCGGTTCCGATATTGGCATACTTCTCACCCGAATGCGTGGTGAATCCTGCCGGTTCTGGAGGCGTAACGTAGTTTTGCTCCATTGGCAAATGCTTTGCTGTTCGCTGAACGCCAAATATTCCGGCCATGTATGAGTTAATAGGTGTGACTTGCATGGCCATGACGAATACCAGCATTAGCGCCAGACCAGCCGCAAAAGTTTTTGCGGACAATCTCAAGGTAAGTGCGCTTTGCCAGTCGAGGTGCAGCCACTTAACCCGCAAAGGGGCTTTTTGGTGAGCTTGCTTCACTCGCTGCATTACAATTGCATGCAGATCCGGTGGCGGTTGAACCATCGGAAGCTCATCCAATACTATTGTGGTTGCATGAAAACGATCGTATGCCGCTTTGCACCGAGCGCATTCTGCCAAATGCTGCTCGAACGCTACACCCAAAGGCGGTTGAATTGTTTTCTCCAGGTAGCTTGAAAACAACTCCTGGGCTTTGCCGCATTTCATAACACAGTGCTCCGTCTTCTGCCGACATCCTTTATCGGCAACCCCGCGCTTCCTAGCGTGACGAACCGAGTTGTAAATCCCAGCCGCTCTGTACAAAGTAGGCACGAAAAATCACAAGTTTACAATTCGCGCTTTCTGTCTGAACAGAGCACTCCTGTGCTTGCTTGTAGTCCCAATATGTAGACTTTGTAACTACCCAAAAAGTTCCGGTTTTGTTGCAAGAATATCTGCCAGCGCTAATCTTGCTCTATTCAATCGAGATTTTACAGTGCCTATAGGCAAATGCAAAATTTCGGCTATTTCATCATAACTTTGATCTTCAATATGATATAACGTGACAATTGCACGCTGATATTCCGGCAGTAGGCTGATTGCCGCTCGAACGACTTCTGCTCTTTCTTTGGATTCCATTATCTCTGCGGGCAGCGGCTTTTCGTCTTCTATCTGTCGAGTAACTGAGTTTTCGTCGAGATCAATATATTCATCGAGGGATGTTAGTCTGTGCGCCTTGGATTTTTTTCGCTCATCCAAATAGACGTTGGTCACAATGCGATATATCCAAGTGAGGAAGTTGGCGTCGCCTCTGAACGTCTGAATGGAGTTGAATACTCGAATGAATGCTTCCTGGGTAATATCGCTGGCGTCGTTGTAGTTGCCGCAAATGTGGAATGCGCAGTTAAAGACGCGCTTTTCGTATCGGCCATAGAGTTCATCGAACGCATCGATGTCGCCATTTTTGCATTTCTGAATCAATGTGCGTTCATCAGCGCGTTCGGCTTCTTTATCAACGCCCGTTTTGTAGGCTTTGAAAACCAATCGACAACCTCAGGCTTTCACCGACCTCGGCGGCATGCAACGCCGCCGGGTCCAATAACGATATCAATCATTACTTTAATGCTTTAGCAAGCGCCTGCTGCTCTTCATCGGAGAGAGGTCGCTCGCCTTGGCCTTTAAATATAGCCTTGGCGTATACGCGAGAGTCTTGCCGTCCATATATGCCGCTGAGGGCTAAACCGTTTGAATCTGAGTCCAGCAGCACGACAGAAAAGCTCTGTTCGCCGCCTATATCGGCAAATGCGTTAAAGCGTACGATTCCCACTTTCTTTAGGCAGCGTTCAATAACTGCGCCTTGCTGGGATAAAATGAGTTGAATATCGTCGAGCTTGGCTTGCGCATTTAAAATCGCGTTCGAGTTATCTGCAAGACAATCTAGTATATCACCGAGTCGACCTTCGTCGAGCTTTGTATTGCGGTGACGATTCAGGCGGGCCAGCTTTCTTGCCTGTACTATGGTACATATAAGTAATACTAAAGTTAAAGAGATAATGCCCATTATAAAATAGGCACTATTAGTCTGAAGAAAGTCCACAGCCTCCTGCATAGCGTACGTCCATCCTCGGATCAGCAGTTTTCTCTATTATACCACAGCTAATGCGTCAGAAGTCCCCCAAATCTTTGTGCTTATGTGTGTTACTTTTTGCTGTTGACAAGCCGTGTGTCGCGTCGTAAGATTGGTCATTATCAGAAAGAAAGGTCGGAGCACTGTGGGCACTGTCAGCCGAACAAAAATGCGACGAAGTTCGTCCTTGCCGATCAAAAGACGGCGTTTTGCGCTTAGAAGATCATCCAGGCAATTGATGACCGTTGTTATTGTAGTAGCGGTTGCCATTGCGATTGGAAGCTGGCTTGTGGGCAAGGTGATCCGTCCTATCAGGCTTGTCAGCAATGAGCAGCGCGAGCGCAACAGTGTAGTTACCGAATATAAGACGCTGTCAAAAGAAAATGATGAACTCCGCCGCCAATTGCGCTATCTCCAGACCCCGCGTGGAATCGAACGTGAAGCAAGAAAGCACGGATTCGTAATGCCCGGTGAGGTCACGTTGGTAATTCCCGAAAAGCAGACCGAGAGCAGTGATTAGCAAACACAGAGCGTAGCTTTCATCAACTCCCCGCAGTTTGCCTCTGAACCCCCCAGGGTACCAGTAATCATGATAGGAAACGCACTTTCGCAGGAGCGTCCTGCCATGAACAATATAGTTATATCAAAGCAATCGATTATCGCTACGGCAGTGGCG
>JAEWSK010000274.1 GCA_023398345.1 Armatimonadota bacterium
TCGTAGCCGACATAGCCGGGAGGTGCGCCAATTAAGCGAGCTACCGAGTGCTTTTCCATAAACTCGGACATGTCGATGCGCACCATCGCCCGTTCATCGTCAAATAAAAACTCCGCCAGCGCTCGCGCAAGCTCGGTTTTGCCCACACCCGTCGGCCCCATGAATATGAAACTGCCTATTGGACGGTTCGGATCCTGCAGACCGGCTCGCGCACGGCGAACTGCGTTGGAAACGGCCTCGATTGCCTGGTTTTGTCCAACTACGCGCTCTCGCAGGCGATCTTCCATGTGAACAAGCTTCTCTCTCTCACCCTCGACGAGGCGCGTCACGGGAATGCCCGTCCATTTGCTGACGACCTCGGCGATGTCTTCTTCGTCCACTTCTTCTTTGAGCATCTTGAGTTTGCTCTGCAATTCTGAAAGATACGCGCTTTGCTCTTCTATTTCTTGTTGCAGCTTTGGAATAGTTCCATGCCTGAGTTCGGCTGCCTTGGCTAAATCGCCTTGGCGTTCGGCAAGTTGCTCATCTGTTTTTGCTTGTTCGAGGCGCGCTTTTGTATCTCTAATGCGTATAATCGCGTCTTTTTCATTCTGCCAATGCGCTTTCATCTCATCGGAGCGCTCTCTGAGATTGGCTATCTCTTTTTCCAGCTTCGACAGGCCCTTTATTGACGCATCATCTGTTTCTTTTTTTAGCGCCTCGCGCTCGATTTCAAGTTGTCGGATGCGCCGTTCAACCTCATCGATTTCGGTGGGCATGCTGTCGATTTCAATGCGCAGACCCGATGCCGCCTCATCTATAAGGTCAATTGCCTTGTCCGGCAAAAATCGATCTGTAATATACCTATCCGAAAGCACAGCCGCTGATACCAGCGCAGTGTCTTTTATTCGAACACCATGATGCGACTCGTATCGATCTTTTAGCCCGCGCAAAATCGCTATCGTGTCTTCGACCGAAGGCGGATTGACAACTACAGGCTGGAATCGACGCTCGAGAGCTGCGTCCTTTTCGATATGTTTGCGATACTCATCGAGAGTGGTCGCGCCAACGCATTTGAGTTCACCGCGCGCAAGCATCGGTTTTAGCAAATTCGAGGCGTCAACCGCGCCCTCTGCCGCACCGGCGCCGACAATGGTGTGCAGTTCGTCGATGAAAAGTATTATCTCGCCCTCGGCTTCTTTGATGTCATTTAAGACGGCCTTGAGTCGATCTTCAAATTCACCTCGATATTTCGCACCGGCGATAAGCCCACCCATGTCGAGAGCAATAACGCGCTTGTCTTTTAGGCTTTCGGGAACGTCGCCGCTCACGACTCGCTGGGCAAGACCTTCCACGATGGCAGTCTTGCCGACCCCCGGCTCGCCTATGAGCACTGGGTTATTTTTTGTTCGGCGCGAAAGCACTTGAATGACACGGCGTATTTCCTCGTCGCGACCTATTACCGGGTCGAGTTTGCCTTTGCGGGCTTCGGCGGTCAAATCGCGGCCGTATTTTTCGAGTGCCTGATACTTGTCCTCGGGGTTTTGATCCGTCACACGCTGCGTGCCGCGCACTTCAGCCATCGCGGAATAGATGGAATCTCGCGTTGCGCCGACGGATGCAAGCGTCTTTGAGGCCGTACCTCCCTCGGCTGCAATCCCTATGAGCAAATGCTCCGTGCTGATATACTCATCCTTTAATCGCTGCGCTTCTTCGTCGGCCGTATCGAACACGCGCTTAAGGCGTGGACTTATGTAAGACCCCGCGCCACTGGATACCTTTGGCATCTTGTCTATATCGCTCTGCACTCGATGTGCCAGCGCTGTCGGATTCGCACCCAGCTTCTGCAAAATAGGGCCGATTACCCCACCTTCCTGCTTAAGTAACGCTAGCAGCAGATGTTCGGGTTCGACCTGCTGTTGGCCGTTTTCATCGGCTATGTGCTGAGCATCCTGAACCGCGTCTTGTGACTTGATAGTAAGCTTGTCCAACCTCATCGCATTCACCTCGCAGCATCTTACCAACGTAGTGACCGATCTATTTATCGGCCAAACCATTATATTGCAAACAGAATAACACTTGAGCGCAATGTTGTCAAGTTATATGTTCCACCAATACGCACAGCATAAACATGTCTCGAGGTGGGTATTTTTATATTGTAGAGGATTACTCCAATGAAAAAAGACCGACTCAGAAACGAAAACGAGGAAATACATAACCTCAGCGAGCTGATAGAAGTGCGCAACCCCGGTGCTTCGCATATAGCCTATGATATTGACGCATTCAGCTATGACATTGAACTCCCCGAAGATACGGATGTAGAAGAAGCATTGACGTTTCCTCACCCTAAGCACAAAGTTTCAGAGCGAATTGAGTTGATGGACACTCCGCATGAGGAAAACATGGACGAAGATTGGGCAGACCAAGACATTTTGCCATCGGACTACTCTCAAGGCTACAACGACGGCACTACCACGGACATTCGGGACGACGTCGATGAAATTGCAGAAGAAGAAATACACAAACTCTCTTATGTATCAATAGGCGGCACGGAGCAAGAAACGCCTGTAGATGTGATGGCGGACGTGTTCTCGCCGGACGAACAAGATTCTGCAGAGCATTGACTCAACCACAGCATGCGCCCTCGGTCGATATGATATAATATTTCGGCATTCAACCACCCAGTGTAACGAGGAGCGTGATAATGGCGCAGATAAAGCCGTTTGCGGCTATAAGATATGACACAACAGTCGTAGGAGAACTCAGCAAAGTAACCAGCCCCCCTTATGACATCATCTCACCCGAAGATCGGGTTTACTATCATAGGCTTCATCCTAATAATTTTGTTCGGCTGGTGCTTGGAGAAGATTTTGCGACGGACAGCGAATCCGACAATCGTTTCACTCGCGCAAAGCATTATCTCGAAGAGTGGTTGGCAAATGGCGCGCTAAAACAAGATGATACAGCGGCGATATATGTTTACCAACAGACATTCGAATCGGATAAAAAACGCAAGTCAGTTCGGGGC
>JAEWSK010000284.1 GCA_023398345.1 Armatimonadota bacterium
TCGTATCATGCTCACCGCAAAATCATCGCGCGGCCCTACGGGTCTCAGCCTGCCAATCGCGAGCTTGGTCATCTTCAGCGATTCGTATTCATCGCGGCAATCAGGACATTGACCGATATGCCTTCGAATTTCCAGCATTTCCGTCCCCGTCAGTTCGCCATCGACAAATGCCGACATCAGGTTTGTTACACAGCGACAATTCATGTTGACTCACCTGCCCTACAGTAACTGATGTTCATATTTCTTAAGTTTATCCCTGAGTAGACGCCGCCCGCGATGAAGGCGGGAGCGGACGGTGCCAATATTTGTGTTGGTCGCTTCGGCAATCTCCTCATACGAAAGCCCTTCAATATCGGCATAAATCACCGTTATTCTGAATGCCTCCGGTAGGTTTTCAAGAGCCGTTTGAACTCGACTGTCCATCTGCGTCGAAAGGACAATGTCCTCAGGGCCTGCCGACTTATCGGCGATATCGAATTGGGCTTCACCCTCATCGGTAGCAACCGGCTGATCAATCGAACGAATCCTCACCTTCGGCTTTCTCCGAAGACGGTCTATAAAGACATTGGACATGATCTTATACAGCCAGCTATCAAAAGGTAGTTCCCTGCGATATTGCCCAAAGAAACGAAAAGCGCGTATAAACGCCTCTTGAGTTAGATCTTCGGCATCCGCATGATTACCCGCCATCCGATAGGCGATGTTATAGGCTTGCTTGTGATAACGCTCCACAAGCTGATCGAACTCACGCCTATCTTCATTTCGAGCCACTCCTGCAACGGTGTCAGCTAACTCCACCAAGTGACCTCCACCTCAGTTCCTTATTACTGTACGCAAGTAGTCAAGCTATAGTTCCCAAAGCTAACCTGGTAATATTACCTGTTTTGCATTTGAAGTCTTTGTCGCATGACCATTTACAACACCATTATAAAGTAACACTCCGGAGTATTCAAGTCAAAGCGTGGTCGCTATTTTGACGAAATAAGTCACCGCACACAATTGGTAGAATGCAGAATGTTTTGGAGATGCTTTGGGGCGTTACCCCAATCCCCACCAGAGACTCTGTCTGGTGACTCTGCAAGGAAACTAAGTTTGCTTGACCTTCAAACTCGTAAATAGAATCCCCCCAATGGGGGGATTCTATTTACGCATACGGGGTCTGGGGACTGCGTCCCCAGCGGGGTTAAGGGGCAGCGGCCCTTATTGGGAGCTTGAGGGTAAAAACCCTCAGAGCATTTCCTCCAAATCTGACACGCGCACGCTTAGACTCTTTGGCGGCTTGACATATCCTCGAATACCATATAACATGTCGCAACAGTAACATGAAAGGATGTGATGTTATTGAGGAGATGTGGGCAGGAATCCTTAAAGACATTCTGCGTCGCAATTGCACTTATATCAATTTCATTCCCCACCGCCGCCGCTTCATATAAAATCAAACAGGGTGATACACTCTGGGAAATAGCGGCAAAGCATCACACCACTGTTGCCAAAATCGCAAAGGCAAATCGCCTCAGCGAGAATTCTGTGCTGCCGCTCGGCAAGTCAATTACAATTCCGGGGACAAGCCAGACACGACAGACGAATCGACATAGTATTGCATCTCGTCAAATGTCGTCTACTGCACACACTAGCGCAAATTCAGTCTGCCTACGCGCAGGCGGAAGCACTAGTTCACGAAAAATCACGACATTGGATCGCGGCACAACCCTCAAAGTTCTATCTCGAAACGGCAAGTGGGCAAAAGTTGCACTTTCAAACGGCGTATGCGGATATGTATACCGTCCACTGATGGCAACAGGGCCAGGATCAATCACTTCTTCAAGTGTTGCATCAACAGGAGATCCCGCCGGTTCAGATGCGCTCGTCCGAACTGCACTTGCCTATAGAGGCACACGCTATTCGCGCGGCGGCACTGGTCGAGGCGGCTTCGACTGCTCAGGGTTCACGCGACACATTTATGCGAAGTATGGGGTCAGCCTCCCCCACTCGTCTGCTGCTCAGTCCGGAATTGGACAATCCGTATCCAAAGGTGAGCTTGCACCGGGAGATCTGGTTTTCTTTGCAACAAGCCGACGCGGAATATCACATGTGGGGATCTACATAGGCGAAAGCAGATTTGTGCATGCTTCAAATCATGGCAGAGGCGTTACGGTAGATTCTCTTGGATCCAGCTACTACTCATCGCGCTACCGTGGAGCCAGACGAGTCAAATAGAACTTCTTTCTCACAAAAAGCGATTGGCATTAGTTATTGCCTTTTCGCCTGACACCAGCCAACAGCGCAAAGTAAGACAACGCCAGCAGCACCGTTAAGTAGCCCAGATAAAAACCGGCTTTATCATAGTTTCCGAAGACGATAGTGATGATAAGCTGCGTGAAATTTGCCACCCCTGCAACAAGAAAGACCATCGAGTATAGCCAGTACATCCATTTTCTTGGTGAAATTGCCTGCACCGACTCAAGCTTGTGCGCATTGTAGGCATGAATGCCGAGCGCTGCAGTCAACAAAAATGCACCCCATAATCTTGTAGCATGAAGCCAATTTGGCCAATTAGTCATATCCAGCACAATAAGTCTCCCTTGCAAAGGTATTCTAGCACGGCTGAACTCACGCTGCAATGCAGAAGTTATTTGTGCAGAAATATGAAGGTGGAGTATAATGCATTTAGTGGATCGCACTATGCGACTAAAACATGCACATACCGGAGGAAATCTCGTTGCGGACTTCAAATTGCTTAAAACGCGCGGCTCTGATCACGATTAGTTTGGCCATATCGGCGCTTATGTTAATTCTGGTCGGCTGCGGCAACAAAGAAAACGCATCGGAAATTTCCACATCGACGGTATCAACAACGCCTCATGTCTCAGCTTCCGGCCCCGCCGTCAGCGGGCCTGTTTCATTCAGCCAACTCACCCTTGAAAGCACACCTAGCATAACAAAGGACAAGAATGGCCTCGAATTTCTAAAATTTAGATATGCGGATAATGACGGCAAAGTCTACAACTGCATAATGCCGAAGGCGATGAGTGATGGTCAATATACACTTGGCGAGTGGCTCAGCACATTCAATGCTTATCGCATACAAAAAGTTGTGGCGCAAAAGAAAGTAATTAAGCGCGAGCACTTTGGCGATTTTCCATTTATATCCCCAGCACCTACAAAGCAAGATACGACAACCGGACAGTCCGGCGATATTCCAGCTTTACCTGCACCGCCGGGAACGGGGACACCCACAACCGGCTCTGCGCACTAGACAATAGATATAAGCAAATAAAGAAGCGCGGGACAGTCCGAACT
>JAEWSK010000292.1 GCA_023398345.1 Armatimonadota bacterium
CTGCTTGGCCGACCGGAAAACCGGCTGAGGCCGCCCGCTGCAGTCCTATGTTTGTAGGCTTGAGATTGCCGCTAGCCTGCAAGCCCATCCTTAGTAGTACATACCCCAAACAGTGAGTTGCTTAATATAGGACATTGATTTTTAGCGCATTACAGGCATTAGTGCGAGGTAAAATCAGAGCAACTCTTCTTTATAGTCGCGGGTCATAAGATCGCGCACGGCCTTGCGGGGAGATTTGCCCTCAAATAAAACAGCGTGGATCTGTTCGGTGATGGGCATTGATATATTTAGTTTTTTGCTGAGGTTGTAGGCGGCTTCGCAAGTGGGCATGCCTTCGGCGACTTGGCCAAGGCTGCGCAGGCTATCTTCTATATTTTTGCCCTGTCCAAGCATAAGACCGAGACGGAGGTTGCGGGAAAGTCGGCTTGCGCTTGTGGCCATTAAATCGCCGATGCCGGACAAACCAGTAAATGTTCTTGCGTCTGCGCCCAGCGCAACGCCAAGCCTTGTCATCTCTACAAGGCCGCGTGTGATTAAAGTGGCCTTGGTATTGTCACCGTAACCGAGGCCGTCGGAAATTCCAGCGCCGATAGCCAGTACATTCTTAAGCGCCCCACCCAACTCGACGCCTGCGATGTCGTTGCTGCGATATACGCGCAGACTCGGCGATGAAAACAGCGTCTGTGCTCGAACGGCATTTTCAACGCTGGCGGACGCGACTACAGTGGCAGTTGGTATATCTTTGGCAAGCTCCACGGCGAGGTTCGGACCGGAAAGCACAACGCATTCGCGCCCAGCCTCGTCACCCAATACTTCCGATATGACTTGAGAGCCGCGAAGGCCTGTCTCGCACTCGAGGCCCTTGCCCGCATGTACGATAAGCATTCCCGGCTTAAGATAATCTTTCAGCAAAACGAGAGCCTGCCGCACACCTCCGCTTGGGACGGCAAGTATAACTGTGTCGCTGTCAACAAGCGCATCGGCAATGTCGGATGTGGGCATTACGGCATCGGGCAGGAAAACTCCGGGCAGATATTGAGCATTGACATGCTCGCGAGCCATCACTTGCGCAAGTTCGTCGCGTCTGGCCCAAAGTTTTACAGAGCAGCCCTTTTTGCTCAGCAGCACGGCGAGAGCCGTACCCCAACTTCCGGAACCGATAATCGCAGTATTCATTCCTATAATATTACTCCTAAAAAAACAGCTAATCCGCACAGAGCGTATAGCGCAGGGTTTTGTGCATTTTATTAGGATTTGTTTACATAGACCCTTGGCACGCGGGCAGCTATAGCACAGTAGGTCTCGTATGATATCGTGCATGCCTTTGCCGCGACTTCGCTCGCACTTAGATAGTCATAACCACCGCCAATGAGCACGACCTCATCGCCGACTTCAACACCAGCCACGTCCGTGACATCGATAAGCATTTGATCCATACACACCCGTCCGATCACCGGCACTCTTTCGCCTCTAACGGCAGCCTCGCCGCAATTTGAAAGCGCTCGCTGGTAGCCATCGGCATAGCCTATCGGCAGCGTTGCGACTTTGGATCGACGATTTAGCTTATGTGTGCGATTATAGCTGATCGTTACCCCGGCGTCGACTTCTTTGATAAAGACAATGCTGGTCTTTAGCGTCAAAGCCTCTCGTATCGATATGCTTCGAGCTACGTCCAGAGACGGATAATTGCCATAGGTCATAATGCCGGGTCGAACCGCATCGAAGTCTGCCTCCGGATAGGCGAGAATTCCGCCGCTGTTGGACGCATGCGCACAAAGCGCCAGACCATGCCGTTTAAGTGCGCCGATGAGCTTACCAAATATTGCAATTTGAGACGTAGTGAACGTGCGATCGGCTTCATCAGCGCTCGGAAAATGCGTAAAAATACCTTCCACGCTCAATTTCGGCAAAGACTTGAGCGCAACTATAAAATCGAGCGCCTCATCCGGCTGAACACCGATCCGGCCCATGCCAGTATCGACTTTCACGTGAACAGAGACGGACTTTTTCTGTTTGACAGCAGCTTCCGACAAAGCATAAGCGCTCGCCCAATCGCAAACCGTGCTCACAAGATCATATCTAACGATCTCATCAGACACATCAGGACTCGAACAGCCCAGTATCAAAATTGGATCATCAAAACCGGCATCGCGCAGTTCAATACCTTCCTCGGGCATTGCAACTAAAAGCGCATCCGCACTTGCTTGAATACATGCGCGGCTAACTTCGATTGCGCCGTGGCCGTAGCCGTCCGCCTTGACCGCGGGCATTATCTTAACTTTCGGCCCGACGCGCGCACGAATTGCTTTTATATTGTCGCGTATCGCAGATAGATCAATTTCAGCGTATGTGGATCTTAGCATAGTTATTAATTACCAAGGCAGCGCCATTTGAGTCGGATCACTGGAATAAAGCTGCCGCACGACCGTCTCAATGGCCGTTCGGAGCGACTCCAATCGCCGCGTGGCATCTGCGTCGGGTGACTTGCGGTTCGCACTGATTAACATGACCATTTCACGGCCAAGGTGCACAAGCACATCGTGGATTACATCGGACTTCTCCGGTACGCAAGTCATACAGCCAACAACGAAGTTTGCCAACTCGGCAAATCCTCCACTATGTAATGATTCGCTTTCAAACACGTCGATCCCTCGTGCAGTCTCCGATTCGCGGTCTAAAATATGCGTGTTAAAGTTTATACGGTGAATCGGCAGCGCGCGGATGTCTTCGAGTTCCAACTGCGGTTGGAGGAGTTTGTAGCCGGTGACGGTGCGATGTATGTATTCATTCAGCACTTCCGAATTGAGCAGGCATAAAAGATAAATCGGGTCTATGCCGCATTCGGTAAGCTCAACTGCATAAATCGACTGCGGAAAAACATAGCCCGAATGGGATTCCGATACGCAGTCAAGCGCAGCGACGATATGCGCGGAGCTTTTTTGGATTAAAATCTTGGTGCTGTGATAGCGCTCAAGCGGTTTTCGCACCCAAGATATGCTGGCCTTGCGCCCCTCCCAAATGATTTCGTAAGGCTGAATGCTTTGACCACCAAGCAATACGGGTTGATCGCCGGTCTCGCGATTGATTGCCGATTTGCCGACTTCCTCGCCGCGATAAATCGCCTTAATATTGAGCTTTCTCAGCGGCACAAACGGCTCACAATAATTCGAGAGCGCAGCATTTGGGCCATGGATTCGCCGAATCACGTCGCCAAACGCCCCTTGTTCAAGTAAGTATAACAATTCGCATCTATCTTGTGCAAATATAGACTCGAATCGCACTTTTTGAGCAAGCTCGACGGCAGTCTGTCTAGGTCTGGATATAAAACTGCGACGATCGGCAGCGCGCTCGATTCGCGATGTAGTAAATGTCGGCTCAGTAGGCTTGGCATTGCGCATTATGGGAACGATATTGGCAACCAGCGCATCGGCAAATGCCTCGGATATGTGAAGAAGCGAGACAATCGACCATTCGGTTGCAATCTTTCGCCTAACATCTGCTGCGTTTTCGCGCACGAGCATCGGGTCCGGCAAAACCATCGAAAGCAGCCCACCGGGCTTAACAAGTTTGCTCTCCATTATTTCGGCCAAAAAGAGTAAATAGGAGTCCGATTGGCCGGATACGCGCGCGCGTTGAAGCCCGTTTTTTGCTGCGATGTATGGCGGATTTCCGACAACAGCATCGAACCCGCTATCTGCAAACACATCAAAAAATGCTTCGGCCCAGTCAAATTTCGGCTCGTCTGCATGTCGTGCGCCAAGCGCATTTGCACATATCAGATGCGAATTGATGGAATCGGCTATGCCTTCGGCAAACCCCGAACTTGCCCACACGCCAAAGCGAGCAATCTCGACTACGCGTGGATCCACATCCACACCGTATACGCACTCGGCAGCAACTGCGCTTCGGGACAAAAAGCGCCCTGAAGCGTCGCTAGCAGGCCATTCACAGAGAAGATCAATTGCGCGCGTGAGAAAATCGCCTCCGCCCATAGCCGGGTCAAGGACGGTGATATGAGACGTCTTGGCATTGAAAATATTTGCACGCGATTTTGCAATCGGAGTAAGCACGCCATCTATGACATAAGAAACCAGACTCGGCGGCGTGAAAAAGACCCGGCGCCTCTTTCGATACGACCGGCTGGCCTGGAGCCTTTCGCCGGATTCGTCGGGGCAAAATGCAAGCAGAGACTGATAGACGCTGCCCAGCCACGAAAGGGGCATAGTTTCAAAATATATTCGATCTATCGGGGCAGTTGGATGCAGTCGAGTGAGCATTTGAGCAGCAATTTCAAATGCGTCTGAGTTGAACACAACTTTGTCGGGATTTGCAAATATGGCCAGACCGCTCGATTTTTCTACTTCATCGGCTGCTTTTTCGTAATTTAAAACGCTGCGTCCGCCGTATATCGCATCGGCTGCGCGCTGTAGAGCACTGTGCGAAGAACGCTGCGGTCGAATTCGCTCCGCTGCCATTAAAACAGCCAGCATTCGAATGATATATGTAACGCAGGCCAAATAAAGATGCGCAGGCGAAATATCGGACACAGACCGAACAGACACATACAACGCATCGAGACAGTGCGCGCATTGAGTTGCAAATGCATTGAGAGAATCATCTGACCGCATGGATTTCTTAACCACCGGCATCCCCCATCCAAGCAATCAGCTTTGTTATAGTTGCTTCATATAAATATTGTGTCTGACCGGCATCCATCAGACTCTACTTTAGACACTTTTTTCAGCAAACGCAAGCCCGCAAGCGATAAGCTTGCATGCTACATTCACGAAAAAGAGTTTTATCACTTTAATTGCTATTAGCGTAATTGCGAAACTGGTAATATGTGCAGCATTGCACACGATACATGCGCGGCATAACTATACTGACAACAACTTAAAGTGCCCGGTGGAAGAGAATATTAAAGATGTGCCGGGCTGCCGATGAGCGATGTTGTCACTGGTCAGGATCCGTCCGACAAACCGACTGCCCTCATGGTGACACCAATGGGCGCGACTTGGGTCGGGCTCTGACCAGCGGCAATCTCTTCTTCTGGTGGCTCGGCGCCAGTTAACTTAGGCGCAACGTGACCAGCCATATGGCCGTCAGCTGATTTTCCGGCCAATGGTATGTCACAAACAACATGAGCGATCATGGAGGAGGCCGGTATGTATATACCTGAAGCTAAGCAATACCTGGGAAGGCAATGCACGGTGACTTTTAAAGACCGACGCGGTGACGAGATCACAAAGAATCTACACGTGCACGACGTTCAGTTCGTGCCGCTATATGGCGCATATCTGATAGGCGATATTGAAGACGTGTGTCTGGACAGAGTGACAAGTATTAGCGCACTCGAATAAAACTTACCCTCCCATCCCCGACCGACAGGACGGCGGGTCTTGGACTTCCGCAAGCGCAAAGTGGTAGAACAAGACCCGCTGGCCGCGTACAGATGGAACCAAGCAGGGCATGATACAGTATATTAAAAGTAACTGCATTGTATCTTTAATAACAGAAGGAAAAGCTTACCTGCAAGAGCAAAGATCATAGGTGGAAGTGGGTATCACTACTTTCCGGTGTTGCAGCTATGAATGAGACTGATCGCACAACTCAAAATGGAAAAGTCAAGGGCGGCGTCAGGCTTTCGAGCTTGATGCGGCGTGTGAATTCGCTTGCACAGCGAGGACTATATGACGAGGCCATCGCTCAAGTAAAAGAGGCAATGTTGGTCTGCCCGCAAGAGCCCCGGTGCAGCTTGCAACTTGCCCACCTTTATCGCGCGCAGAACAAGATTGGCCCTGCTATCGAAGCAATGAAAAATGCCGTGGCGCTCGACCCCAAGAACTCCAACACTCATGAACAGCTTCTGCAGGCGTTGATCGAGGCAGCCAGATATGATGAGGCCATTCACCTCAGCCGCGGAATGCTTTCGACGTTTCCAAGAAGCCTATTTGCAAGAGACGTGCTCGGAATTGCATATCTGCAGCAGGGTAAAATTGACGAGTCGTTGAGAGTGACAAACGAATTGATACGACTCGCACCGTCCGATCCGGCGCACCATTTTAAAAAAGCAGTGCTGCTGCAGCAGAAAGGCGAAATAGCGCAGGCAATGAATGCGTTTACTCGCGCACTCGAAATGGACCCCAACGGCGACATGGCGGACGATGCCCGCGAGGCAATCGCCGCGCTGGATAGCTATCAACTGCGACAGATACTGACTATTTCAGTTGAGGATGTCGTATTCCGCACGAAGCTGCAAATCGACCCCAAGGCGGCCTCAATGGAGCGCGGTTTTATACTCAGCAGCAGTGGCATAGCCACATTAAAGCAAATCAACCTCGAATCTCTGCCGTCCGACTCGCAAAACCGATATTATCACTGATATAAAAACTGCAATCGATCAACGCCGCGAAAACTCGACTCTATTTCCCTGCTTTACAGTAAGGTCAAATGTTTCGCCGTGCCATTGGACGCCGGTGATTGTGAGGCTTTTCCATTGCTTGGGCAGGCAGGGCTTGTATGTCAAATCGGCCTTTGATGGATCAGCGGGAAAATAATTCATCTTAGCGCCGCCCAATCCGAAAATCGCCGCCTGAATCGGCCCAGCACAGCCTGTTATAAAACAGTAGTTATCTCGGAACTTGCTCGGAGTCTCGTTAAAATAGTTCATTGGCCCGCGCAGATAGGATTTGTAGCTGCGAACGAAATTCTTATAGGCGCGATCGCACTCGCCGAGCCGCGCGGTTATTACCGAATGCGCAGACGCTGTCATTGCCGGGCCTTTTGGCATAACTTTGGGCGCATAATAATTAAGCGTATTGCGATAAATCGCTGTCATATCCTGGCCGTTAAGCACAAATTGCAGCGGGTATGCGAGAAGTTCGGAATCGGCCTGCTTTGCTTTTAAGCCTCTGTAGCCATCAAATGCAATAAATCGCTGGGCCTTGGCATCGAACGGAATATACATACCGCGCGCAACTGTTTGCCATTTTGGATTTGCGACCCTGCCGGTAAGTTGCGCAGCGCGAACGGCAATATCGAGATTTATTTGCGCTATCGCGTTGGTGTAAACACTGTTATTTACTATTTCAGCCGTTTCATCGGGCGGGACGACTTGCTTTATCTCATATCGGCCATTATTAAAAACAGCTCGGCTGACCCAATAGTCGGCGGTCGCCTTTATAACAAAGTAGCCGCGAGTTTTAAGCCAATTGAGATCGTTTGTCGCAAGATAATACTGCCACTGCGCAAGCGCGACGTCGCCGTTGATATGGCGCTCGTTGCGATACGACACTGCGGCCGGAGTGTCATCCTTTCCCGTATAGCCGCTCTCCCATGCATACTCAGCGCCCAAATAGCCGTTTGATTTGGCATTTGCAATCGCGCCGGGAAGCGT
>JAEWSK010000296.1 GCA_023398345.1 Armatimonadota bacterium
GGGGTATTCTCGATAGAATGTGCGGTAAGAAACAGTGGAACGAATTGACTTGGTATGATCTTGCGCTAACTTTGGCGGCATATAACGCGGGGCCGAACGCGGTAAAAAGACACGGCGGGGTGCCTCCATACAAAGAAACTCAGAATTATGTGAAGCGAGTTACGTCTATATATAAGAAGTTGTGTGGAGTTTAGTAGGAGGAACGTATTATGAAGACATGGATTAGCGTTATTGCATTTATGCTGTTAGCCTGCGGCACAATAGGCGCAGCCGAGAAACCGGCAATGGATATTCCCACATACCCCGGCGGTGAGGCCACGATGGAGATCAATCTTACTCAAGAAGATCTTCTTCCGACACTTCAAGCGCTGCTGCCTATGGTTAAAATCGGCGGTCCCGCCGGTGCTATCAACCCCGAAGATATTGCCGCTGCGCTCAAGGATGTAACGCGACTAGAATTTCTTCAAATCGACATTGCAAAAAATCCTGCCGAGACACAAGTTGCCGATTATTATGCAAATAACTTACCTTCCGGTCAATGGAGCCGTGTGTTTTGGCAAAAATCGGACAAGGGCAACATTGCAGTTTACGCTCAAGGTAAGGGCGAGGGTCTATACGGTTTTCGTGTCTCTTCTAAAATGGACGGCGACAAACCCATCAAGTGTGTCCAGATAATAAAAACCGAAGGCAAAATCGATTTTGCCAAACTGCTCAGTATCGCGAGCAAAATTTTTGTAAAGTAGCAGTTCATCGGCAAGAGCAGACTCAAATCAGGTGATCTCAACAGACTTCGTACCAAACATTTTCGAGTCGCCAGAGCCATGAAAACTATCTCTTGTTTTGCATTTTGCGTTTTTTGCGATTAAATTCTTTCAATAAATCTGACAGTCGATAGGCGTTTTGATTTGACTAATTACCCCATCCGGTATTAAAATAGAACAGGCTAACGAATGAGTTAGCAAAACATGATAGCGCCGGTGCGGCTCTTGGCCCGCGCCGTCTTATTGGGGGAATATCGCAATGCCGGGCAAACCCGCCGAATCAAAAGCCGAACTTCTCGACTACCTACGTCAAATGCATGAGATCCGCAACTTTGAAGACACTGTCTACAGGCTCCTGCGCGAAGGCACCATTAAAGGCGCATCGCACCTCTATGCAGGGCAAGAAGCCGTAGCGGTCGGATCTATTGTTGTGCTCGAAGACCGTGATGTTATTGCCAGCACCCATCGTGGCCATGGTCACTGCGGCGCTATGGGCGACAGGCACGCAGATTCCGAAGAAGCCCGCCAAAGCCATTGGAACAGCATGATGGCCGAGCTTATGGGCAAAGCCACCGGATATTGCAAGGGCCGCGGTGGATCAATGCACATTGCCGATGTCGAAAAGGGCAACCTCGGCTCCACCGGTATCGTCGGCGGAAATATACCCATCGGCACTGGCGCTGCTCTTGCCGAAAAAATCAAAGGAACCGGCGCAGTTGTGCTGTGTTACTTTGGCGACGGCGCAACAAACACCGGCAGCTTCCATGAGGCGCTCAACATGGGCGCGACACTGCTCTGTGGCCTGCCGATTGTATATATATGCGAAAATAATCTCTATGGTATGAGCGTTCCGTTCCATGACCGGTCAGTAATGTGCGCCGGCCAGGCTTCAGCAATTAAAGACGTTGCGGATCGAGGATCGGCCTACGGAATTCCCAGCACGATCTGTGACGGTATGGACGTGCTCGAAGTCAAGAAAGCCGTTAAAGCAGCAATCGATAAGGCGCGCGCGGGCGATGGCCCAAGCTTGGTCGAGTGCAAGACCTATCGCTGGTATGGCCATTCTTCATCCGATCAGCGTGCATATCGCACACGTGAGGAAGAAGCCGAGTGGAAAGAGCGCGATCCGATCACAGTGCTTGGCAATCGACTGCTTGCCGATGGCATCGCTACTCAGGCCGAAATTGACGAGGCCGCTGCTAAGGCCACAAAGACCATTGAAGAAGCTACCAAGTTCGCGCTCGACAGTCCGTATCCTGACGTCAGCGAGCTTTACAATGACGTTTACGTGCCGGTAGATAAAGCACAGCTTGCTGCTGATATCAAAGCCGAGGCGGAGATTCGACCTCGCA
This sequence comes from Armatimonadota bacterium, assembly GCA_023398345.1. GTDB lineage: Bacteria > Armatimonadota > UBA5829 > UBA5829 > UBA5829 > DTKD01. Next base: position 2,114 of record JAEWSK010000296.1, read on the forward strand.
TTGAAGTGGTCGAGGCCGAGGCGCGCAAGATTTCCGGCGGCATTTTGCCCAAGCTCAAGGCTTCGGAAATGAAAGCGCTCGAAGAGAAATTTGGAATTCCTATTAAGAATTATGGCCAAGCTTTGGTTGACGCCCAGCGCGAAGAAATGAAGCGCGACGACAGCGTAATTATTATGGGCGAGGACGTCGGGCTATACGGCGGCGCCTATGCGGCCACCCGAGGGCTTTACGATGAGTTCGGCCCTGCCCGTGTGATCGACACGGCAATTAGCGAGGCCGCCATAGTCGGTGCTGCCGGTGGAGCCGCTATGCGCGGAATTCGCCCCATCGCCGAAATTATGTATATCGACTTTTTGACCATCTCGTCCGATCAGCTCATCCACAATTTGGGCTACAATAGATATATGTTCGGCGGCAAGACTAAGATTCCGGCAGTCGTGCGAACCGAAGGCGGCGTCGGACGATCCATCGCTGCTCACCATTCAGAGAGCCTTGAAGCGATGTTCATGAATATTCCAGGCATCTATATCGTAATGCCTGCAACTCCATACGATGCCAAGGGCTTGCTCAAGGCGGCAATTCGTGATGACAACCCGGTGCTGTTCATTGAGCACAAAGTGCTTTACTCCAGCGTTACCGGCCCGGTTCCCGATGATGATTACATCATTCCGCTGGGAGTTGCTGACATCAAGCGCCATGGCTCCGATGCGACGATAGTCGCCTACAGCCGAATGCTGCATTTTGCGATGGCGGCTGCCGAGGAACTCGCCAAAGAGGGCATCGACGTCGAAGTTATTGACCCGCGCACCCTCAACCCGCTCGACATCGACTGCATCGCCAAGTCCGTGCGACGCACCGGCAGGCTAATAACAATCTCCGAAGGCTATCCGAGATGTGGAGTCTGCGCGGAGATTACGCGGCAGTATATGGAGTATAAATATGAGGATGGCACGCTCGGCTTCGATCACCTCGATGCTCAGCCCGTTATGCTCTCAGGCAAGGACTGCCCAATCCCGATGAGTGCGCCGCTTGAAGACGCATGTGTACCGACTGTCGCCGACATCGTGGAAGCAGTAAAATCGATAGTCTAAATATAGCGAAATTTACGGGCGCAATTTTAGGGCTTGCCCATTACTTGCGAGTATGATGGCAAAGCATCTAGAGCGAATTTCGTAAATTTTACATGCGCATAATAACTAGCCGCCGGTTGAAAAATCGGCGGCTTATTTTTTGTGCAAAAGCAAATGCCAGCAATATTACCTGTTTTTTATGCGCATCTAAGACAAGCTGATCAGTTTTGGCACTATATTTGCAATAATTTAGTTGAGCTAGATTTGAGAAGAGGGAGAGAGAAGATGCAAAAACTATCTATAAGATGTTTCGGCGTGCTTTTGGCACTTTGCTTTTTAGTGAGTGGTGCTGCAATAGCGGACGATATATACAC